>NZ_DBMAFI010000006.1:4203-108245 GCF_057864385.1 Bilophila sp.
GAGAAAATGAGAGGGATGCGCTTCCCTGCGAACCGCACCTTGCCCCCGCAATCCCCCAACCCCGATGAGCCGCACGCTCACGGAACAGGGATTCGATAAACTCGAACGTCTTGGGAGAGGGAGGGATGGGGTTTGGGGAAGGGAGGGAGAAGCCTTTCTTCAGAAAGGTTCTCCCTCCCTTCCCCAACTCACCGCCTTGCCCTCCTCCCCCAATCAAGGATCCCCCCCATGAACAAGCTGCTGGTGCTCGGAATAGGAAACATGCTGCTCACGGATGACGGGGTGGGCGTGTTCGCCTCACAGGAACTGATGAAGGAAGACTGGCCGGAGCAGGTTACCATACGCGAGGGCGGGACGTTCACGCAGGACATCTTTTACAGCTTTAAAGGCTACTCCAATCTGCTGGTACTCGATGTGGTGCACTGCGGCGGCAAGCCGGGAACCCTCTACCGGCTCACCGAGGACGCGCTGATTAAGGACGACAAGCAGCGCCTCTCCATCCACGACATCGACCTGATCGACTCCCTGCGCATGGCCGAAAAGCTGTTCGGCACCAAGTCCGAGCTCCTCGTGCTCGGCGTGGAACCCAAAGATTATCTGACGTGGAACATCGGGCTCTCGGATGACGTACAGGCCGTGTTCCCCGAATTTCTCGCGCTGGCGAGGAAGGAAATCGGGGAATGGCTGAAACGGTACGGCAACGAGGGGAACCGGGCATGATCCCCATCGGGGCCATCATCAACGCGTTGGGCATCACCATCGGCGGCCTTGTGGGGCTTGCCTTCGGAGCCCGCCTGCCGGAACGCGTCCGTGCCATCGTCTTTCAGGGGCTTGGCCTCTGCGTGCTGGTCATCGGGTTCAAAATGGCCCTGCTCACGCAAAACCCGCTCATCGTCATTTTCAGCATCGTCATCGGCTCGGTCGCCGGCGAAATGATCGGGCTCGAAGCCCGGCTTATCCGCGTGGGGGAATGGCTGAAAGGGCGGCTCAAGTCGTCCAACCCGCTGTTTACAGAAGGCATGGTCAACGCTTCGGTCCTGTTCTGCATCGGCGCGATGGCCATCATCGGCTCATTCGACGAGGGGCTCAGGGGCGATCGGGCCGTTGTCCTTTCCAAGACCATCATCGACAGCTTCGCGGCGCTGGCGATGGCTTCAGCCTACGGGCTTGGGGTCTTGTTCTCGGCCATCCCCGTGCTTATCTATCAGGGGGCGCTCACACTGCTCGCGGGCAGCCTCCAAAGCTGGCTTGATCCCGCAGCCATGACGGAGCTCACAGCCGTCGGCGGCACGCTCATCATCGGCATCGGCCTCAACATGCTTGAGATTACCCGCATTTCCCTGTCGAACATGCTCCCGTCTCTGCTTGCCGCCGTGGGCCTGTGCGCGCTGACGGCCTCCTTTGCCGGAACCATCTGACCGGCCGCGTATGGGAGGAGCGCCGGGGATATTCCGCCTTACATGCGAAAACGGCGCTGAAAGACAACAATCATATTAGGATGCAATGAAACCGGCCACGCCCCGGCAGGCCCGGCGGAAGTGGCGATTCACCCGCAAGACACCCCAGTCTGGACAGACTTTCCAAGGAACCTCATGAGCCATTCCTCCATCCATATCGAGGGTGCGCGCCAGCACAACCTCAAAAACCTCTCGCTCGACATCCCCCGCGACGAACTTGTGGTCGTCTGCGGCCCTTCGGGATCGGGCAAATCCACGCTCGCGTTCGACATCGTCTATGCGGAAGGCCAGCGCCGGTATGTGGAATCCCTTTCCGCCTACGCCCGCCAGTTCCTCCCGCAGATGGACAAGCCGGACGTCGACAAGATCGAGGGCCTTTCCCCCGCCATCTCGCTGGAACAGCAGACCACGGGCCGCAACCCGCGCTCCACGGTCGGCACCGTCACCGAAGTCTACGACTTCCTGCGCGTCTTCTTCGCCCGCCTCGGCAAGATGTATTGCCCCAAATGCGGACGCCCCATCGAGGCGCGCGCCGCCGATGAAATCATCGCCGACATCCTCGCCCTGCCCGAAGGCACGAAAGTCATCGTCATGGCCCCGCTGGTGGAACTCCAAAAGGGGACGCACCTCGACCGCTTCAAGAAACTGAAGGCCGAGGGCTTCGTGCGCGTGCGCGTGGACGGGCAATTGTACGGCATGGAAGACATCCCCGCGCTGGACAAGAACAAGAAGCACACCATCGATCTCGTGATCGACCGCCTGGTCATCAAGGACGGCATCCGGGGGCGTCTGGCCGACTCGGTGGAGCTGGCCCTGCGCTACGGCGAGGGCCGGATCATCGTGAACGAACCCGACAAGGGAGCCGACGGCGACACGCTGCACGCCACGGAATCCGTCTGCCCGGTCTGCAAAATCAGCCTGCCCGCACCCAGCCCGCAGCTCTTTTCCTTCAACAGCCCGCAGGGAGCCTGCCCGCGCTGCGCCGGGCTCGGCACCGTGGAATACTTCGAGCCCATGCTCATCGCGCCCAACCGCGGCCTGTCCCTGAACACCAAGGCCATCCTGCCGTGGGCCAACCCCAAGACCTTCGCCCGTTATGAAGAGGCGTTGGCCGCCCTCGGCAAGCGCTTCGGCTTCACCCTGTCCACGCCGCTGTCCGCGTATTCGCCCGAAGCCCTGCAAGCCCTGTTCTACGGTGAGGACGATTCCCCGCAGAAATCCAAGAGCGGCCTGCGCAGGAACCGCCTCGGCGGATCCGTGGCCCTCGATTCGCCGGAGTACGACGACACCGCCCCCGCTCCGGCCAAGGCCTACGATGGCCCGCACAAGCTGGGCACGGACAACTGGCCGGGCGTCATCCCCCTGCTTGAGCGCGGCATGCAGTACGGCGACATGTGGCGGGATCTGCTGTCCCGCTACCTCCAGAGCATGGACTGCCCCATATGCCGCGGCGCGCGCCTGCGGCCCGAATCGTTGGCCGTGCGCGTGGATGACCTCAACATCCACCAGTTCTGTTCCCTGCCCGTGGAGCGCGCCCTCCGCTGGCTGAACGGGCGGGAGTTCGACGGGCGGCACGCCCTCGTCGCCGAGCCGCTCCTTAAAGAGCTGAACCATCGGCTGTCGTTCATGACCAATGTGGGCCTCGACTACATCTCTCTGGGCCGCACCATGACCACGCTTTCGGGCGGGGAATCGCAGCGCATCCGCCTCGCCTCACAGCTCGGTTCCGGGCTGGTGGGCGTAACCTACGTGCTCGACGAGCCGTCCATCGGCCTGCATCCGCGGGACAACGAACGCCTCATTGCCACGCTCCGCAGCCTTCAGGGGCGCGGCAACACGGTGCTGGTGGTCGAGCACGACGAGGCCACCATCCGTGAGGCCGACCACATCATCGAGCTTGGGCCCGGTTCCGGCGCGCACGGCGGCGACATGGTGTACCACGGTTCTTTCGAGAACCTGATCAAGCACTCGGACACGCTGACCGCCAAGTACATGCGCGGGGATCTGTCCGTGCCCATCCCCGACGAGCGCCGCGAGCCCAAGGGCTGGCTCACCCTGCGCGGGGTCACGACCAACAACCTCAAGGACATCGACTGCCCCATCCCACTCGGCACGCTGACCTGCGTGACCGGGGTTTCCGGATCAGGCAAAAGCTCCCTCGTGGTGGACACGCTGTACAAGCACCTCGCGCTGGCGCAGGGCATCCGCGTGGATCAGCCCGGCAGCATCCGGGGCATCGACGGCGTGGAGGCCATCGAGCGCATCGTAGCCATCGATCAGACGCCCATCGGACGCACGCCGCGCTCCAACCCGGCCACCTACACCAAAATCTTCGACGAGATCCGCAACATCTTCGCCATGACCCCGGACGCCCGCAAGCGCGGCTACCAGCCGGGGCGGTTCAGCTTCAACGTCAAGGGCGGGCGCTGCGAGGCGTGCAGCGGCGACGGGCAGATCCGCGTGGAAATGCACTTTCTGCCCGACGTGTACGTCACCTGCGACGTGTGCAAGGGCAAACGCTACAACCACGAAACCCTCGAAGTTCGCTATCGGGGGCTGAACATCTCGGAAGTGCTGGACATGCCCGTGCGTGAAGCACGCCAGTTCTTCTCCAATTATCCTGTACTCGAACGCCGCCTTGCCGTACTGGAAGACGTGGGGCTCGACTACATCCGCCTGGGCCAGCCCGCCACGACCCTCTCCGGCGGCGAGGCCCAGCGCATCAAGATATCGCGCGAGCTCGGCAAGCGTTCCTTGCCCGGCACCATGTACATCCTCGACGAGCCGACCACGGGGCTGCACATGCACGAGGTCGGCAAGCTCGTCACCGTGCTGCACCATCTGGTGGAACTCGGCGCGACGGTCGTGGTCATCGAGCATAATACGGACGTCATCCTTGCCTCGGACTACGTCATCGACCTCGGCCCCGGCGGAGGGGAAAACGGCGGGCGCATCGTCGCCGCCGGAACGCCTGAAGCCATCATGGCCGATCCGAATTCCGTTACCGGCAAGTTCCTCACCGAAGAACGGCGGGCACGGCGCAAGCTCGGAGACGGCTGACGCGGATGCCCATCGAGCGGTAGGGGCTAGTAGGGAAGGCTTTGCCATAGCATATGGTTGTTTTATATCCATAGTATGGTGAAAATACAGACGTTTCCTTCAGTTTTCCGTCGATGGGCTCCATGCTTGGGCCATTTTATTGGTTATTCCTTTGGAATCTTAAGAAACATCAACCAGTTCCTATGACACGGCATTGGGGGAGGGAAGGCTTTCCGAGGGGAGGCGTCCCCCTTCCCCAAACGTGCATGTTCAGAGCCTCTTTCCGCATTCCAAGGGCTTGGCTCCCGTGCCTCTGTCCGCAAATCCCGGAATACAGGAGGTGTATTGCGCCGTGCCTCCGTCTCAAGGCGGCACAGCCTGCATCAGACGCCTGCACGGGGAGAAATGCCGTTTCAAGACCCCGCCCTTTTCCCTCCCCCGCCCGTTTTTTGATCGGGGCGAGGCACTACCGGAACGATGAACGCAACAACGTCCGCCCAGGACACAAAAGGCGGGAAGCCGCCGGGAAAGGGTGCCCTTTCCGAAGCGCTTCCAAAGGACTGCCTATGGTTTCCCTTGAACTCAATCAGGATCATTGCATCCGGTGCGGACGCTGCATCAGCGTATGCCCTCAGCGCATCCTCGGACGCCGCACCAATGGGGCCGTGGATGTCCTGCACGGGGCTCTGGCCCGCTGCATCCGGTGCGGCCACTGTGTCGCCGTCTGTCCCAAGGCGGCCCTGACCTTGGAGCATATCGCGCCCTCCTCCCTGCCGCTTATCGAAGACGCTCCCCTTTCCGACCTGCAGCGCGACATGCTGTTTAAGACGCGGCGTTCCACCCGCGCGTATAAAGACGCCCCGGTCGATCGCAGCGTACTGCTCAAGGCGCTGGAAGAGGCCCGTTACGCGCCGACGGCATCCAACAGCGAGGAAGTGGCGTGGCTGCTGGTGGAAGGCCGCGACAGACTGCACGACCTCGCCTCGCGCGTGGCGGACTGGATGTCGACGCTCACCGGAAAATACCGCCATGTGGCGTCGGCTTTCCACGCCGGGCAGGATCCGATCCTCCGGGGGGCCCCTTCCCTCATCCTCGCGCACGGCGACGCCAACACGCCGTGGAACGCCATCGACTGTGCCGCCGCCGTCAGCTATCTGGAACTTGCCCTGCACAGCTACGGCATCGGGACTTGCTGGAGCGGTTTCGTCATCGCCGCCGCCAACAACGGAGTAGACCTCGGCATCCCCGTCCCCGAAGGCCGTAAAATCTGCGGAGGGCTCATGATCGGGTATCCTTCCGTCCAATATGCCCGTGTCCCCCCGCGCAGGCCCGTACGGTTGGCTGTCGTGGAGTAAGCCGCTGTACGTACCCAATCACTGAAGAACAAAAAAGCCCTGAATACTGTTCAGGGCTTTTTTTGTCGGCTCTGTCATAGTATGGGGTTGTTTCATCTCCACAGTACGGTGAAAATACTACCCTTTTCTCCAGTTTTCCCCTTGGCGGAACCCTAGCTAAGGCATTTTGTTGGTTATTCCTTTGGAACTTCAAGGAAAAAGCATCAACCATTTTCCATGACACAGCCTTTTTGTCCTCTGCCGCAAGGGAGCCCCACTTCCGTATGGGATAAAACGAAAGGCATTGTCATAGTATGGGGCTGTTTCATCTCCACAGCGCGGCGAAATACAACCTTTTTATCCAGTTTTCCCCTTGGCGGAACCCTAGCCAAGGCATTTTGTTGGTTATTCCTCTGGAACTTCAAGGAAAAGCATCGACCATTTTCCATGACACAGCCAAACGAAGAAACCGGGGGAGGAACTGCGCAATGCGCCTTTCCTCCCCCGGCCAATGGCTTATCTCAAATCCAAGGACTAGGCTTCAAAGTTGGCTTCGAGCAGAGCAAGGATCTGGTCGCGGCTGGCGGCGCGGGGGTTGTTGTTCAGGAGACGCTTGGCGGCGAAGGCGCGATCCGCGCAGGCGGGCAGGTCTTCACGCTTCACGCCGTAGTTGGCGAGGCCGGTGGCGATGTCGAGATCGTTCAGCAGGTCGCGGAAGGCGTCTTCCACGTCGGCGGCGCGATCCATCACGCTCATGCAGCCGGAACGGTCATCGCCGCGCAGGATGTCAGCCACGATGGCGTACTTCTCAGGGTTGGCGATGTAGTTGAAGCCCACGCTGAAGGGAGCGCAGAAGGACATGGCCAAACCGTGGGGGATATGGCATTCCACGGGCAGGGTCGTGCCGATGGCATGGATGATGCCGTTCTGGGTGTTGCCGAAGCCCATGCCGGCGAGGGCGGAGCCGTACATCATGGCGTCGCGGGCAGCGGCGTTCTTGCCGTTGGCATAAGCCTGACGGATGTTGGCGCCGACCAGCTTCATGGCCTGAAGGTTCAGGGCGTCGGTGATCGGGGTGGCAGCGATGCCGCAGAAGGATTCCATGGCATGCACGAAAGCGTCAACGCCGGTCATGGCGGTCACGCGGGGAGGCAGGCCGAAGGTCAGCTCGGCGTCGAGGATGACGGTGTCGGCATACATATATTCGGAAACAACGCCCTTCTTGCCGCCGTTCTTGGTGTCGGCGAGCACGGAAATGTTGGTCATTTCAGAGCCGGTGCCGGCGGTGGTGGGGATCAGGATGGAGGGCATGCAGGGGTTCGGAACCAGATTGATGCCGAAGTACCTGTCGATGGGGCCTTCGTTGGAAAGCAGCACGGAAGCGGCCTTCGTGGTGTCGAGGGCGGAACCGCCGCCGAAACCGATGATCACGTCGGCGCCGAAAGCCTTGGCTTCGTCGGTGCAGTGCTGGATGGAATCCATGCTGGGTTCGAGCTGGGCTTCAGCGTACAGCTTCCATTCGATGCCGCCGGCGGTCAGAGCTTCTTCGAGGGGCTTCTGGACGCCGATCTTGGCCAAACCGGGGTCGGTCACGATGAACGCTTTGGAACCCTTGAGGTTCTTCACTTCGTTGGCGGCTTCTTTGATGGCGCCGAGGCCATGCACGATCTTCTTGACGGTGTAATGCACAAAAGCCATTGTCGTATCCTCGCGTTGTTGAAGTCTTCAATATGCCGAAGCAGGACAAAGCACTGCCTTGCCCTGCCGACGTTTTCCAGAATGAAAGTCCCGATGCCTCCGGTGGAGGCATCGGGCTTTTCAATTCTTACAGACCGAACTTCTGTTCGACGGTGGTGAACGCCTTGTCGATACCAGCGACGATTTCGTCGATGTCGGCTTCGGTGGCGATCAGGGCCGGGCACAGGGTCAGGGTGTTGTTGAATTCACGGAAGGAACGAGAGGTCTTGCCGATGATCACGCCGGCCTGCTTGGCGGCGCCGACCATAGCGTTGGCGATGGGTTCGGCGATGGGTTCCTTCGTAGCGCGATCCTTAACGATTTCGATACCGGCAAAGAGGCCCTTGCCGCGTACGTCGCCGATGATGGGATGCTTGTCCATCAGGCCCTTGAGGCCTTCGATGAGGCGTTCGCCCATCTTCGTGCAGTTTTCGAGCAGGTTTTCGCGCTCGATGATTTCCATGTTCTTCAGAGCCGCGGCGGGGCCGGCGGTGCAGCCACCGAAGGTGGAGATGTCGCGGAAGTAGGCGTCGTGGTCGGCCGGGTCGTTCACGAAGTCCTGGAACACGGCTTCGGTCGTCACGGTGCAGGAGATGGGAGCGTAGCCGGAAGCGACGCCCTTGGCCATCGTGACGATGTCGGGCTGGACGTTGAAGTGCTGGTAGCCGAACCACTTGCCGGTACGGCCAAGGCCGCACACGACTTCGTCCATGATCAGGAGCAGGCCGTACTTGTCGCAGATTTCACGGATGGTTTCATAGTAGCCTGCCGGAGGAACGAGGATGCCGCCGCCGGCGGTCATGGGTTCCACGATCACGCCGCCGAGTTCGTCCGGGCCCACGGTCAGGATGACTTCTTCAAGCTGCTTGGCCATCTTCACGCCGAGATCCGGGCAATCGCCGAACTTGGAGCGGTAAACGTCGCAGTCGGGGAATTCATAGAAGCCGGGAGCGAAGGGGCCGTACTGAACTTTACGTTCAAACTGGCCGCAAGCGCTCAGGGTACCGATGGTGGTGCCATGATAGTCACGGGCACGATACAGGATGCCGGTCTTCTTGCCGCCGTGCTTCAGCTGGCCGATCTGACGGACGATCTTGAAAGCCTTTTCGTTGGCTTCGGAACCGGAGTTGGAGAGATACACGCGGCTCATGCCGGGCATCTTTTCGATGAGCTTCTTGGAGAATTCGATGGTGGGGACGTTGCCGATGCCGTTGGCGAAGTAGCACAGTTCCATCATCTGGGCGGCGACGGCGTCAACGATTTCCTTGCGGCCATAGCCGACGTTGACGGTCCACACGCCGCCGGACACGGCGTCGATGTAGGTCTTGCCGTCGATGTCGGTGATGCGCATGCCTTCGCCCTTCACATAGATGGCGGGCTCGAAATTCTTGTGCTGGGTCAGGTGGTGCCAAACGTGCTTTTTGTCCAGAGCGACCAATTCAGCTTTATCGTAAGTCATGGTGCATTCCTCATGAAATAATGATGGTATTGTCACAGGAAGGTTAAAGGCGAAAACCAATTGGCGCACATGGGCCGTTCCTGCCCTTACCCTTGACTTTGACCGGAAAACTGGCCAGTCTCATGCGGACATGAGACTGGTCCAGTCATGAATCACGTCTTACTTCAGGATGTCGCAGGTGCAATGCAGTTCGTAACCGAGAGCATCGGAAACGCCCTTGAAGTACACCTTGCCGTCATAGGTGTTGATGCCGCGGGCCAGAGCCTTGTCGTCCTGGCAAGCCTTCTTCCAGCCCTTGTTGGCCAGATCGATCATGTAAGGCATGGTGGCGTTGGTCAGAGTGAAGGTGGAGGTGCGGGCCACGGCGCCGGGCATGTTGCCCACGGAGTAGCACACGATGCCTTCATACATGAAGGTCGGGTTGTCATGGTAGGTGGCGCCGTGCTTCGCGGTCACTTCGATGCAACCGCCCTGGTCGATGGCGACGTCAACAATGGCAGAGCCCTTCTTCATGGTCTTCACCATGGCTTCGGTGACCAGTTTCGGGGTCAGGGCGCCGGGGATGAGGACGGAACCCACGAGGAGGTCGGCTTCCTTCACAGCGGCGGCGATGTTGAAGGCGTTGGAGGCCAGGGTCTGGATGCGGCCGCCGTACAGGTCGTCGATCTGACGCAGGCGGAAGAGGTTGCTGTCAAGGATGGTCACGCGAGCGCCCATGCCCATGGCAACCTTGGCGGCGGAGAGACCCACGGTACCGGCACCCACGATGACGACGTGAGCGGCCTGCACGCCAGCGGTGCCGCCCATCAGGAGGCCCATGCCGCCTTCAATCTTGGTCAGCATCTGGGCGCCCACCTGAGTGGCCATGCGGCCGGCGATTTCGGACATGGGGGCGAGGAGGGGCAGGAAACCGTTGTCGAGCTGCACGGTTTCGTAAGCGATACCGATAACCTTCTTGTCGAGAAGAGCCTTGGTCAGGGCCGGTTCCGGAGCAAGGTGCAGGTAGGTGTAGAGGATCAGGCCTTCATGGAACAGGTCGTATTCAGGAGCCAGAGGTTCCTTCACTTTCACGACCATGTCGCAGTCCCAGCATTCCTTGGCGGTATCAACGATCTGAGCACCGGCGGCAACGTATTCTTCGTCGGTGATCATGCTGCCGAGGCCGGCGCCCTTCTGCACGAGGACGGTGTGACCGGCTTCTTTAAGGGCATGAACGCCAGCGGGGGTGATGCCAACGCGGAATTCCTGAACTTTGATTTCGGTGGGGATACCTACACGCATTTGAGTGCCTCCGAGAGCAGTATGTTGAAGTACGTTTTGAAATTCAGGGTGGGGTTGTACTCCATGCCCTCTTTATAGCAACTAGCGTTCCATTTTTCCCAAACATCATAACATAATATTTTTATTATAGTTTTTAAAAGCGTCCTTTTCAGGCCTTTTTGGGGTCAATGCAGTCTCGAATCACTTGCCGATGAATCATAGGAATGTTCGAGTTAATTTTGCATCATGATGCATAGTTGCATTAGAGAGGTTCTTCCATGACGCCACAGCCCGCCTTTTGCGATCACATCCTCCATCAAAACGAACTCGCCGCCGCCGGAATATGCCGCGGGGACACATGGAATTTAATCTTTATAAACAATATGTTGGGAGAAATACTCAAACTTTCTCCCGGACGGGCTGATGACGAGCCTTTTTTGCCACGCCTGACGCGATGCGGATTTGATGAAGTGGAGGAAAGCCTGAGCGAACCCCACGGAGGCGAGCTGATCGCCCACCACAAAGAGGGTTCCATGTACATCATCCGCTGGAAAAGCGTTTCCGCCGGCGATTCCGCGGACGGCGAGCAAGTTCGCCTTATCACAATGTCAAAAATCCCGGTCGATCAGATCAACCGGGTGGCCGAACTGCCTTGGCAGGAGCTGACCGTCCTGCTCGACTCCATCCACGACGGCATCTGGGTCATCGACTCCGACGGCATCACCCTGCGCGTCAACAAGGCGATGGAGCGCATCGCCGGGCTGCGCGCCGAGGAAGTCATCGGCAAGCATGTGACCGAACCCATGCACAAGGGGCGCTTTGAAACCTGCGTCACCCTGCGCGCGCTCATCGAAAAACGCGCGGTCACCATGTTCGACGACTATTCCAACGGCAAGCGCTGCCTGAACACCAGCACGCCCATTTTTGACGAAAAGGGCAACGTGTGGCGGGTCATCGCCTCCATCCGCGACATGACCGAGCTGGAAACCCTCCAGCGGAAGCTCACCGATCTGGAGATGGAAACCCTCTCCTACAAAGCACGCCTGGAAAACCTTCAAACCGAAATGGACGCCGGGTTCGTCGGGCACAGCGCCCCCATGCGCCGCCTGCGCAAGGAAGCCTCCAAAGCCGCCCGCACCGAAGCCATCACCCTCATCCTCGGCGAAACCGGAACCGGCAAGACGCTGACGGCCAAGGCCATCCACGACATGAGCCAGCGCAGCGCCGAGCCGTTCATCGCGGTGAACTGCGGGGCCATCCCCATGTCGCTTATGGAATCCGAACTGTTCGGCTACGAAAAAGGCGCCTTCACCGGCGCGGCCAAAAGCGGCAAGCCCGGCATGTTCGAGCTGGCCCACAAGGGAACCCTCCTCCTTGACGAAATCGGCGAGCTCCCCCTCCCCATGCAGGCCAAGCTGCTGCAAGTGCTCGACGGGCACCCCTTCCACCGGGTCGGGGGGACCAAGCCCATCACCGTGGACGTGCGGGTCATCGCCGCCACCAACAAGCCGCTGGCGGACATGGCCGCTTCGGGGCAGTTCCGCGAAGACCTCTTCTACCGCCTCCGGGTGCTGACCGTGGAAATCCCTCCGCTGCGGGAACGGCCGGACGACATCCCCGTCCTCGCCATGCATTTCCTGCAGGAGATCATCAAGAAAAACGGGCTGCAAAAAAATTTCGATCCGCAGGTGCTGAACTGCTTCCTGACCTACCGATGGCCGGGCAACGTCCGCGAGCTCCGCGCCCTCGTGCAGTCGCTGGCGACCATGAGCGAGGAAGAAACCATCACCATGCAGGATCTCCCTCAATATATGCAGGCCCAGTCGCCCCTCCCGCAGGGCGGCGTCTCCTTCCGCCAGCCCATGCGCGAGGCCGTCGCCGAACTGGAACGCAACATGATCATGGCCGCGCTCACCGAAACCGGCAGCACCTACAAGGCCGCCCGGCGGCTCAAAGTCAGCCAGTCCACCATCGTCAGGAAAGCGCAGCGGTATAAGATCGGCCTCGTGGAAATCGCCCACAAATAATTTTTTTCAAACGTATCTACAGTCGGATAGGAGGAAAATCAGGCTGGCGGGCTTACCGGGGAGGCCAGGTTGACACCTTCGAGCCTCGTGAGCTAAAGCCCAAAATAAGGTGTGGGGTTGCACGCAGCCACGGGACTCTAGATGGAAAGAGAGAGGATTCTATGCTCAAAAGCCTGCTTGCCGCCTTGGTGACGCTTGCCCTTCTCACCGGCGCCTCCCCCGCCAGCGCCTATGAAAAAACCATCCTGAAAGTGGGCATGGGCGATCCCATCGATTCCGAGATGGGGGCCATCGGCATCCGGTTCAAGGAAATCGTGGAAGCCCGATCCAGAGGCAAGGTGGAAGTCCAGCTCTTCCCCTCCGGCCAGCTCGGCGACGAAACGGAAATGATCCAGAACGTGCGCGCCGGGAACCTCGACATCGCCGTTGTGGGCATCGCCAATACAGTCCCGTTCGTGAAAAAACTCGGCATCCTCACCATGCCCTACCTTTTTGACGACATGTACGACGTCGTCCGGGCGACCACCGGCCCCGCCCATGCCCTGCTCAACGGGTACGCCATACGGGAGGGGGGATTCCGCATCCTCGGCTGGACGTATACCGACTACCGCTACATTTCCAATTCCCGCAGGCCCATCAAAAACCTGAACGACATCAAGGGGCTCAAGTTCCGTGTCCCGCAGAGCGCCATCCTGCTCGCCTGCTATAAGGCATGGGGGGCGAACCCGGTGCCGATCTCGTGGGCGGAAACCTTCACCGCGCTCCAGCAGGGCTTGGTCGACGGGCAATGTTACGGCTACATCACCTTCCTCGCCTGCAAGTTCAACGAAGTGCAGAAGTACATCACCGAAGCGCACTATACCTATCAGCTCCAGCCCATGATCCTGAGCCAGCGGGCATTCAAGAAAATGTCCCCTGAAATGCAGGCGCTCATCACCGACGCCGGGCGCGGCGCGCAGGAATACTGCCTTGCCTTCCAGCTTGTCGAAGGCGTGAGGGCGAAGCAGCGGCTCATCGAGTCGGGCGTGCAGATCGATCAGCTTGAGGACGAGGCCGACTGGAGGAATGCCGCCATTGCGCAGGTCTGGCCCGAAATGGAGACGTTCGTGGGCGGCAGGGCCGCCATTAACGCCTTCCTCTCCGCCATCGGGAAAAAACCTTGGAAGTAGGCTTTCCGCACAAGGGGAAAGCGGCTTCATAAGGTTGTCTATTCCCGTGCGCTGCCCTACACTGGCGACGCGCCGCACCGACGCTCTCCGGGGGGGGACTTCATGCTCAAGAAGGTTCTTCTAACGCTTTTGGACAATTTTGAGGGGTACGTCAGCCAAGCCTTGCTTGCGTTCTTCGTGCTGATCCTGCTCCTGCAGATTTTCCTGCGCCAGTTCGGGCATCCGCTGTATTGGACGGAAGAGCTCGCGCGGTATTCTTTTGTCTGGTTCGTCTTCTTCGGGGCTTCCTATGCGGCCCGCCTCGCCGCGCACAACCGGGTCACCATCCAGTTCCGCCCCTTCCCCAAATGGGTGGGCGATGCCTGTATGCTCCTCAGTGACGGCGTGTGGCTGTTCTTCAACAGCGTCATGGTCGTGGAAAGCCTCGCCGTGATCCGCGAACTCCGGGAATTCCCCTACGCCACCCCCGCCCTCGACTGGCAGCTCTCGTACATCTATTTCATCTTCCCCATCGCCTTTACGCTCATGTCCGCCCGCATCATCCAAGTCAACGTGATGAAGTTCATCCTGAAGAGGAGCGTTACGGCACCCGACGTCGTTGAAATCGAAGAGAGCCGGAAAGCCTTGGCGGACGGAGGCAAGCCATGAGCCCGGCGGGAGCCCTTTTCGCCACCTTTGCGGTACTGATGCTGCTCGGCTCGCCCATTACCGTGGCGCTCGGCGTGGCGGCCATGACGGCCCTCTACACGGTGGATCAAAACCTCGTCACGCTGGTGCAGATCGCCTTCACCTCGGTCAACTCCTTTCCCATCATGGCCTTGCCCGCCTTCATGCTCGTCGGGGCGCTCATGGAATGCGCGGGCATTTCGCGGCGGCTTGTCGCCATTGCGGAAAATATCGTCGGCCCCATCCCCGGCGGCCTCGCCGTCTCCACCGCATTGGCCTGCGTGTTTTTCGGGGCGATTTCCGGTTCCGGCCCCGCGACGACCGCCGCCGTGGGGATGCTCATGATCCCGGCCATGATCCGGCGCGGGTTCAGCAAGGGGTATGCGGCTGCGGCCGCGGCGACCGCCGGGGGCGTGGGCATCATCATCCCCCCAAGCATCCCGATGGTCGTCTATGCGGTGTCGGGGCAGCAGTCCATCACCAAAATGTTCCTCGCCGGGGTGACGCCCGGCATCATGATCGCGGTGGGGCTCGCCGCCATGCACCTCTTCCTCTGCCGGAACATGCCCGTGGCGGAAGATCTCCAAAACGGCTCAGGGGACTCGCTGCTCAAGGCGCTCAAGGACGGGCTTTGGTCGCTCATGGCCCCGGTCGTCATCCTCGGCGGCATCTACGGGGGGTTCTTCACGCCGACCGAGGCCGCCGTGGTCGCCATTTTCTACTCCATCTTCGTCGGGCTGTTCATCCACCACGAGCTGACGTTCGGGGGCATCCGGCACTCGCTCCAGATCACCTCATGGATGACCGGGCGCGTGCTGATCATCATGTTCACGGCCTACGCGTTCGAGCGGCTGCTCGTCCAGTACCGGATACCGGACATGATTGTGGAGCACATCCTCGGCTTCACTTCGGACGTCGCCGTCATCTGGATGTTCGTCATCGCCCTGCTGCTCTTTCTGGGGATGTTCATGGAGACGCTGGCGATCATCCTGCTGGCGACGCCCGTGCTCCTGCCGGTCATGACCGCCTTCGGCGTAGACCCCATCCACTTCGGCGTGGTGCTGGTCTGCTGCTGCGGGGTCGGGTTCTCCACGCCGCCCCTCGGCGAAAACATCTTCATCGCCTCAGGCATCGCCGACACCACCCTTGAGGACATTTCCTACAGCGCCCTGCCCTTTGTCTTCGTGACCGTGGGCGTCATCATCCTCTGCGTCTTCGTCCCGGACATCGTGCTGTTCCTCCCGCGCATGATATATTGATCCCACAGGGAGCACGGGAACGGGCACACTGCCGCCCCTCAGCCCGGAGGGAAAAGCCGTACCGCTTTCCAGCCAGCCGCCGCCCCACAAAAAAACGGAGGCCGCCGAACGCACCGTTCCGTTTCCATGCGGCCATAAAAAAATCCCGAAGCCTTCAACTTCGGGATTTTTCTTTACGCCATGCAGCACAAGGAAATCCGCCCAGCCTCACCCCGCCCGGCGATAAAAACAGGCTGTGCCCTAGAAAACGGCTGATGCTTTTTTCCTTGAAGTTCCAAAAGAATAACCGGCAAAATGCCTTAGCCGTGGATTCCGCCAAGGGGAAAGCTGGAGAAAAGGCTGTAGTTTCACCGCGCTGTGGAGATGAAACGGCCTCATACCTACGGCAGCACCTGAAAATAGGCCGAACACTTTGAAAAGGGAAGGGACAGCCGCAAGGACGGGCCGAGGAAAGGTGAAGGACAGGGATATGCCTTCAACCAAGGTTTTCCCCATATGCTTCACGTCAAAAGGCCGCTTCCTGCCCGGTGGCTTGGGCCAGCTCGCGGAAAAGGCGCAGGCTCTCTTCGGCCTCGGTCTTCTCCATCTTGTGCATGGCGAACCCGGCATGGATAATGATGTAATCCCCGATCTCCACTTCTTCGGGCAGCAAAATGCCGGAAACGGTCAGGCAGGTCGGCCCGTTGCCGACGGTGGCCTTCAACATGCCGTCATCAGATTTTTCAATGACTTTCGCAGGGATGGCAAGACACATACTGAGTCCTTTCGCTGATTTTCGGCCCGCGGGAACGGAGGTTTTCACAAAACGGATGCCGTGCGGGAAAAATGATAGTACCCATCCTCAAGCCCTCAGGCAAGCCCGAACCTCCGATCCCGCATGAGAATCCCCAAAAGGGCCGCCACGTATTATTGACATCCTTACCGTTCGGCTTTATGGGTAAAGGCATGAATACGTTAAGGCCCATCAAAGACGCAACGACCAGCTTTTCCCGCTCCGTGTTGGGGACGCTGCTTTTTGCTTTCGGGCTTTTTCTGTGTTCCTCCTTTTCCGCGCAGGCGCACATAGACAGCGATGTCGGCAGGCAGTTTGAAGCCCTCCTCGAAACGGCCCCTTCAAGTATGGAGGCCTTCAAGGATCAGCACTCCGAACTGGAAAGCGGGAACATCGGCCCGCAGCTCCAACGCTTCGATGCCGTAGATGAAGGTTCGGCGCTTGTCGAAGTATCCGGCGAGTGGCGGCTTGACGCGGCGCTTGCCCGTTCCGAAAGGAATCCCTTCACCAGTATTTCTGAGACGCTCAACGGCAATACAAGCCAAACGACGGCCCGGACGCCCAAAGGGTTCGACAAGCCCCTGCCGAACTCGGCGGGGTATGCCGCCGCGTTGGCCTCCCCGCCTGTCCTGCCTCAGGTTTCCGCTGTCCCGGCGGCGCTGCCCATCGGCACGCCCCTTTGCTTCCTTCCCGCCGAACGCGGGCTTGTTTCCTACCCTACGCCTCCTCCATACGGCTGCTAGAGCTTCCGCTTTTCCGTCCTTCGCTTTTTGCGTGACAGAAAAGCCCTGACTCGCGCAGCCGGTCTTCTGTACCCCTCACACGTCTCCCGCGCAGAATACCGGAACGCCCGAATCAGTGTGCGTCCTGTCGGCGGTTCCGCCGTTCCCGACAGCATTCTGCTCCTGCAACCGTGTGAGAGGCTTTCATGAAACTCTCGTTCCGATATGCGATTGCCGCCATTGTCATGGCCGGCGCGCTTTTCCTCTTGTCTCCGACGCTTATGCCGGAAGACGTCAACCTGCCGGGCGCCTCCCGCATCAGCTTGGGCCTCGATCTCAAAGGCGGCGTTCAGCTCACGCTGGGCGTGGATACGGAAAAAGCCGTTCAGTCCGCACTCGTCAACAGTGGGCAAATGCTCCGCCAGAAGGCCCGTGAGGCCGGGATCACCGTCCTCGGCCCCCGCCAGATGCCCGGCGGCGTACAGGAACTCATCATCGCCCGCGCCAATCAGGCCGATGCCTTCCTTGCCCTTGTCCAAAAGGACGCCCCGCAGGTCGTGCCCGGAACGCCCCGGACTGGTTCCGACGGCGCTGTCCATCTGCCCTATACGTTCACGCCCGCCTTTGTTAAGCAGACGCAGGATCTGGCCGTGGATCAGGTGCTGCGCACCATCTCCAGCCGCATCGACCAGTTCGGCGTGGCCGAACCGGATATCCGCAAGCAGCAGGGCGACCGCATCCTCATCCAGCTCCCCGGTCTGACCAACGTCAACCGCGCCGTCCAGCTCATTGAGAAGTCCGCCGATCTGTCCTTCCACCTCGTCCGCGACGACATCCCCCAAGGCTACCTGCCTCCCGGCGTCGCCTTCTACCCCATGATGGGCAAGCACGGCGAAGAGGGCAATGCAAAGCTGGCGCTCGACAGCACCCCCCTCCTGAGCGGCAAGGAAGTCGCCGACGCCCGCCCCGGATTCGACGACAAAAATACGTCGATGGTCAGCCTGTCCTTCACCCCTCGCGGCGCGGCCCTGTTTGAAATGGCCACCGGCGAGCATGTCGGCAAGCGCCTCGCCATCGTGCTGGACGGCACCATCCACAGCGCCCCGGTGATTCAGGAAAGGATCGCGGGCGGCACGGCCAGCATCAGCGGCCAGTTCACGCCCGAAGAGGCGCAGGATCTTGCCATTTCCCTGCGTTCCGGTTCCCTCGCGGCCCCTGTCCATGTGCTCGAACAGCGCACGGTAGGCCCCGCCCTCGGCGAAGCGTCCATCACCAGCGGCATCCTCGCTGCGCTCATCGGCACGCTGGCGGTCATGATCATCATGCCCCTGCGCTACGGCTGGTCAGGCATGCTCGCCAACGGGATGCTCCTCTGCACCCTCAGCCTGCTCATGGGCGGCATGGCCGCGCTCGGCGCGACCCTGACCCTGCCGGGCATAGCGGGCGTCGTGCTGACCATCGGCATGGCCGTGGACGCGAACGTCCTCATCTTTGAGCGGATACGCGAGGAGCTGGCCCTTGGCCTGACGCCTCCCAAGGCCATCAAGGTCGGTTTCGAGCGCGCCAACCTTTCCATTGTGGACTCCAACCTGACGACGATCATCGTCGCGGCCATCCTGTACCAGTTCGGGACCGGCCCGGTGCGCGGCTTTGCCGTCACCCTGACCCTCGGCATCATCGCCTCCATGTTCTCGGCGATCTTCCTCTGCCGCATCGCCTTCGACGCGTGGATGAAGCACACCGGCGGCACCCGCCTCAGCATGCACGGCCCCATGGAGCTGCGCGCCCTGTCTGGCTACCTGTCCCACTTCCCCTTCCTCAAGCGCGTGAAGCACGTAGGCGTGCTGACCCTCCTGCTCGTGGCGGCGGCCGTTTCCATGGGCATGTGGCGCGGCGGCCTCCAGTACGGCGTCGACTTCTCAGGCGGCGTTGCGGCGCAAGTCCGGTTCGAGCACCCCGTTTCGGACAAGCAGCTCATCGGCGCGCTTGATCCCATGCACCTCGAAGGCCTGATGACCCAGCAATACGGCGACAACAGTTCCGTCTGGCTGCTCCGTTTCGGCCTGCCCGACACCCCCGCGCAGCAGCTCGGCGAAACCCTGCTCAGCCATCTCCAAACCGTGGACGGCGGCGGGACGGTTTCCTTGGATCGTCTGGAAACGGTCGGCCCCAAGGTCGGCGACGATCTCCGCAGCTCGGCGCTGGAAGCCATCTATTACGCGCTGCTCCTGATCACCGTGTATATTTCAGGGCGGTTTGAACAGCGCTGGGGAACCGCCGCCCTGCTTGCCGGGGCGCTCACGGCGACCATGATCGCCCTGCAATGGCTGGGCGTGCCGACGGAAGGCCGTATCCTTGCGGCACTGCTGCTGACCCTGTTCCTGTGCTGGCGGCTCCGCCTCTCCTTTGCGGCGGGGGCGATGGCCAGCCTGATATTCGACGTCACGACGACCACCAGCCTGCTGGTCATCCTCGGACAAGAAATCGATCTGAACATCGTAGCGGCACTTTTGACCATCATCGGCTATTCGTTGAACGATACCATTGTGATTTACGACCGGATCCGTGAAACCCTGCGGCGGGAGAACCCCGACTCGCCGCGCCCGCTGCCGGAAATCATTCAGGAGGCGCTTGGCGACACCATGAGCCGTACCCTGCTGACCGCAGGCACGACGCTCGTGGCGGCCCTCGCCCTGTTCCTGCTCGGCGGCCCGGTCATTTACGGCTTCGCACTGACCATGCTCATAGGTGTTTTCATGGGAACGATTTCCTCCCTGTTCGTCGCAGCGCCAATGCTTCCCCTGTTTGGCGACACCCTTTCGTTCAAGACCGCCGTTACCCTGGGCGTCTTTGAGCGGCCCGGCGAACACGGCGTGGTTTGACGGCGGGAAACCTCCTCTCCCCGCCTCCGTTTCCATGAATACGGCACCATCGGCGTCCCCTGCCGATGGTTCCGGGAGGACAGGATTCCCCCCCTGAAATTCCGTCCTCCGAAAACGACGCGTCGGGCGTTTTACGGCCGCCCGGCGGGTTATGCAAACGCGGGCTCCGGGTTTTCTCCTCCACCCGGGTTCACCTTCTTTCCCCTGTGAAGGTGGCCGCGTTCGGGCAACATCCATCCCCCTGAGGATGTCGCCCTCTCCTCGGACGGCGCCGACACTGAGGAGGGAGTGCCGGCGCCGCTTCTTTTGGAACGGGGAAATTGGGGAGGGGAGGAAGGGCCTTTCTGAAGAAAGCCCCTTCCTCCCCTCCCCAAACCCCACCCCTCCTTCCCCAAAGACTTTCATCCTTATCGAATCCCTCATGGGGGCTGTACTGGAAAAGGCAAGGCCGGCTTCGGCAAATGGGCCATACGGGATGCAAGCTGTTGGAGGATAACGGCAACGGGGAACCCAAGCGGAGAAAAAGGGCAATAGGATAATCGCTGTTTGGGAAAGGCTCTGTTATAGTTTGTGGTTGTTTCATCTCTACAGTGCGATGAAAAGACAGCCTTTTTCTCCGGTTTTCCTGTTGGCGGGATCCACGGCTAAGGCATTTTTCCGGTTATCCCTTTGGAACTTCAAGGAAAAAAGCATCAACCGTTTTCTATAACACAGCCTTGGGAAAAGGGCCGCGAGGGAAACGGGGGGAGCCCTTCCAATCGTTCTGGCCTTGGGATACGTTCCCCTTCACGCGGGATGCGCAAGGGCGTTTTTCTTTAGAAGGGATGCATGTCAAAAAAATGGTTGTGTCGTAGAAAATGGTTGATGCTTTTTTCCTTGAAATCAAAAAGGATTAACCGACAAAATGCCTTAGCCGTAGATTCCGCCAACAGGAAAACTGGAGAAAAAGGCTGTATTTTCAC
Organism: Bilophila sp.; assembly: GCF_057864385.1. Taxonomy (NCBI): domain Bacteria; kingdom Pseudomonadati; phylum Thermodesulfobacteriota; class Desulfovibrionia; order Desulfovibrionales; family Desulfovibrionaceae; genus Bilophila; species Bilophila sp. The sequence goes on from NZ_DBMAFI010000006.1 coordinate 24,949, forward strand.
TGCACTGTGGAAAAAAAGCAATCTTATGCCATGACAGAGCCAAGAAAATCTGTGTATTGGGAGCGTTGTAAACAGAAAGTTTTGTTCAGAAGCCGGTTGATGTTTTATTTCTTCGGCACTGTCATAGTAAAAAATTGATAGTTCATTCCATGGAATTCAAGGTAGATAAGAGAAAAACGTTTTTCGGCCTTGGCCCACCAGCAACGATATTTCAAAATGCAATAAAATCAGCTACTCTAAATTGTATCAATCGGATGAATAACAGAGCCATTTCTTGAAGTTCCCCAATAAATGCTCAGTGGAATGCCCACCCACGCCGCTCATCGGAAAGACGCTATAAAAGTATATATTCAGTGTGTTAAATAGGGGTAAGGTTGTGCCATAGAAAATGATTGATGCTTTCTTCTTTGAAGTTCCAAAGGACTAGCTGATAAAATACCTTAGCCCTGTATTCCGCCAAGGGGAAAGCTGGAGAAAGCTATCTTTTCATCGCACTGTGAAGCTGAAGAAAAAGGCTGTCTTTTCACAGCGCTGTAGAAATGAAACAACCAGATCTCTGACAGGGCCAATCATATCAATTATATTGTAAACAGGGCCAAAGGGACATTCAATACGGATACGGATGTCAAAAAAATGTGCGGGGACGTGATTGCCTTATCTTTACAGCATAGTGAACATACGGATTTTTTTAGCTTTTCATCAACGAACTCCATGACTAAAATACTTTATTTGGGTTATCTCTTTGCCTGTGCCCGCGGATTTGCCTTGCAGATCCGTCCGGCGGGTTTGCCTGCCGGATATTCCTATACGCCTGCACCGGGGAAGAAAAAACATCCATCGTTTGCTGTAACAGAGCCAATAAAACGATGGATGTGCTGTTGTTGAGTTAGCCGGGGGAGGGATTTTCCCAACAAATTCCCTTTCCAGCGTCATCATGTCCTTTCAAAGGCTGTTCCTATCACGCGAAAACATTCATATGGAGATATGCCATGTCCACATTTGCGCCGCCGGCCCTGCACGGCATCATCGGCTACCCTCTTGGGCACAGCCTGAGCCCCCTCATGCACAATACGGCCTTCAGGACGTTGAACCTGCCCGGCGTCTATCTTTCATGGCCCATTGAACCGGGGCGGCTCCCCGGCTTTGTGGACGCTGCCCGGCTGTTGAATATCCGGGGCTGCTCCATCACGATTCCCCATAAAGTCGACATCATCCCGCTGCTGGACGAAACGAGCGCAGGTGTAAAGGAAATGGGCGCCTGCAACACTATCTATCGTGACGGCGAAAAGCTCTGTGGGGAAAATACCGACGTCATCGGATTCATGGCTCCGCTGCAAAAGCGCTCGCTGCCTCCCGACACCCGTGCGCTCGTGCTCGGTGCGGGGGGCGTTTCACGGGCGGCCATTGCGGGGCTGCGGAGGCTCGGCCTCACCAATATTACCCTCACCAACCGCCGGAAAGAACGCGCCGAAGCCCTCTGCAACGAATTCGGTTTGTTGTGCGCCCCGTGGGAAGAGCGCGGGGATGTTCCCGCTGACCTCATCATCAACACGACATCACTCGGCATGACCGGGGCCCAAGAACATGAAACGCCCTACCCTTCGCCATTTCAAGGCAGCGGCATCGCCTACGATCTGCTCTACACGCCGTTCCAGACCCGTTTCCTGCTCGACGCCGCGGCTGCGGGCTGGGAAACCATCCCCGGCCTCGATATGTTCATTGGGCAGGGGGACGCGCAGTTCCACCTGTGGACGGGGCACCACCTTCCAGAAGAAGCCATAACAGCAGTGGCTTCCACGCTTTATGGATAATAAGAAACGGCTGTACGCTTCCGCGCCCATCAAACGCCATCTCAAGCATGGCGATAAAAAGGGAAGTTTCCGCCGTACCGCTTTCCCGCAGCCTCTTATAATAAAATGCCCTGCGTATCCCGTCCTCCAAGCCTGTTGTCCGGCAGGAACTCCTGCTGGGCAGCCTCCCCACCAGTCAAAAGTCTTTGGGATGGGAAGGGGAGGTTTGGAGGGGGAAGGGAAGGCCTTTCTGAAGAAAGCCCTTCCCTTCCCCCTCCAATCTTCCACACCCCTCACCACCCCAGAGCCCGCATCACCTGTTCGGGGGTGATGGACTGCATACACGCATGGCTGCGATCACAATGCTTCTTTCCGTGCAGCGTACAGGGGCGGCAATCCAACTGCGGTTCAAGAACCCGATCCTTCGGCCCCGCCGGGAAAAACCCCCACTCTTCCGTCGTGGGCCCAAACAGTGCCAAAACGGGCGTGCCGACCGCCCCCGCAAGGTGCATCGGGCCGGAATCTCCCGTGATCAACAGGGATGAGGCTTTCAACAGAGTGCATGTCTCCCGCAAGGATGTGCGATTGGTAAAATCACGGAACGCGGGGAGCCCTTCCATGCCGCTGCCGCGGCCGATGACGATCCACGGTATGCCGCGCGCCTCGAAAAGCTGCATGAGCTGGCGCCAATATGCCTCTTTCCATGCCTTATCAGGATGCGTGGCATACGGATGCAGGGCTATGGGCGGAACGCCTGCTTTGTCCGGGAGCTGTTCCAGCAGGCGTTGCCCCTGCCTGATCTCCTCATCGGAAAGCCAAATGTGGGGCAGGAGTTCGGCGCGGGAAGGGGGTGCAGACTCCACGGCAAGGGCATAACGCTGCGGGACGTTCCATAGCCTGAGCTTATCCCGGAACAGCCGCCCCTTGCTCCGCAGGAATAAACGGCGCTCAAGGCTAAGCTTGCGATAACGCTTTACAGGCCCTTTCCACAACAGGGAAAGCAGGCGGGTGCGCAGAGTACCATGCAGATCGAGCAATCCCCGCCCTGCGTGGGCTTCCGCCAGCCCGCGGAAAACGCCAAGCTGACGCGGAAACCTCAAATCCTCCTTGGCGAGCCCAATAACGGAACGTACAGCCGGGTGCCCTTCCAGAACAGGGGCGAACGCTTCGCGGGTAATGACCGTGAACGTCCAACCGTGCATACGGTGCCAATATTCGAGAACTCCAGTGGTCAGGGCCACATCGCCGAGGGCGCTCAGCCGGATTACAACCCATTCCGTGGGGGCTGGGACGTCATGAAAAGATGAAATTGTCATGCCCGGAAACTACCAGCGGGCATTCCAAAAGAAAAGGACTCTCTGCACCCATGTGGAGAAAACTTCACTTCTATATTGAGCGCCCCTTCCGTGACAGGGCTCTCTGCGCTCATGTGGAAAAACCTCCTTGTCCCAAACGATAGCAGAGGATTTTAGCCCTCTCCCTCTTGCTCTTTACGCTATGATCCGATAGAGTCTTGCGCTGGATGGAGAGGTAGCGAAGTGGCCGTAACGCGCTCGACTCGAAATCGAGTTACCGGTGATGAGCTGGTACGTGGGTTCGAATCCCACCCTCTCCGCCACTTAAAAACGCCAAGGCATCCGATGAAATCCTGAGGCTCTATTAGAGTAGATGGTTGCTTCATCTCCAAAACACGTTGAAAATACAGTTTTTTCTCCAGCTTTCCTCTTGTCAGAATCCATAAGGCATTTTGCCGATTATTCCTTTGGAACTTCAAGAAAAAAAGCATCAACCATTTTTTAGGACACAGCCAATTCTGAAAGCCCTTGATCTCAATGATTGAGGGCTTTTTTGTGCCTGATGCGATCTGAAAAACCTTTTTCTACAGAGTTATTCGTGATCCATTTTACCACATCTTGATCTTTCAGTTCCGTTTATTCTTTGACACGAATATTTCTACTGCATTTTCTAAAATCATTTTGTACTGTAATTTATGCGTATTGATTCAATGTTAAGGAATAAAAACTGCACCACTCAGTTTTACTGAAATTATATACGCAATAATCTATGGATAAGTACATTGTGAAAATAGGAAAAAGTATTGTCGGAAGAGATGGCGTATTCTTTCCTTTAAAGGACGTATAAGGGGAATAACTGAGCCCTTGAAACATCGGCGGCATCAACAGTATGACATTACGGTCTGGCGTTGCCATCAAGTGCCTGTTTGATAAATGAGGCCTTCATGGCAGCCATACCGTGAAGGCCTTTTTTATTAGCTGTGTTATAGAAAATGGTTGATGCTTTTTTCCTTGAAACGCCAAAGGCATAACCGGCAAAATACCTTAGCCGTGGATCCCGCCGAGGGGAAAACTGGAAAAAAGCTCTATTTTTCACCGTACTGTGGAGATGGAACAACCACATACTATAATAGAGCCTTTTTATTTGGCTCTGTCCTATACATGGTTGTTTTGTTTCATCAATATACTGAAATATATGCTTTTTATCCATTTTTTCCGCTGGCGGGCCCTGTGACTGGGGGATTTTATTGGTTATTTCCTTGAAATTCCAAAGAAATAACCAATAAAATGCCTTAGCCGTAGGTTCCGCCAAGGGGAAAACCGGAAAAAATCCGTATTTCACTGCGCTGTGGAGACGAAACAACCACAGACTATGATAGAGCCTTATTCATCAGATACCACCTTGTATTCTTTCCACTTTCAGCGGATGTTCCGGGACGTGTCTCCCTGTTTTTCCATATCCAGAAGTTATGGCAGGAGAATATCCGTGCGCTTTTTATCTCAGGCCATCCCTTTCTGAACTTCGGTACGGCGGGACGCCCTCCTACAGGAGATGCCGGGGAGCTCGCACTGCCGTAGGCAACATGAACGCGTCGGAGCGCCATTTGAAACGGATCAGCCTGTTGGAAGAAGAGACGGCTCAGCCATGCCGGGGCATCCAGTATCTCTCGAAATGTTCACTACCCCATAGATCGTGATAATATTCACGCACTTCATATGGTTCAGGAACGGGCTGAGGATAAGATCCGGCACGTTGCCGACCCTTTTTTGTTTCCGTGTTCGTGTCCCCGCGCCTTCCCGCACAGAGGATCGCGGAATGTATCCGAAACATTCGCGTTTCAATGAAATTCGCATTCAACTATTTGAAACTGAAAAACAAATTTTGAGGAAATCATCGAAAAGGCGGATGTCTCAAGGCTCCGGGGATGCTGCGGGATACGAAGACCATGCTGGGTGGGATTTTCATGAAGGAAGGGGTGCCAGCGCATATCCATGCGCTTGAATCCCGGAATCCCAACTGTGGTTCCAATCTGCCGGGCTTGCCGAGTTGATGGGCAACGAAACCGAAACAGTTGAGCGTGACATGGTGTTTATCCTTTAAGAACAATGTCATGTACGCGTGGAGAGCAGCCTCACCGATCTCGAAAATCGGCGCGTCAGGGAGACAGTGCCATGCGCGCATGGAGAGCAGTTTCAAGGCAGTCGCGTGGCGCGTAGTCCCAAGGACAGTGCCATGCACGCATGGAGAGCACGGCCGGTGCGGTATCGGATCTCGCAGGCACGTATGAGGGAGCTGCGCTTGAAATATGACGTTTCCTTCCTCCCTATTTTGATCATCGTCGAGGCGTTGCTCTTTGATTTTGGCTCTGTCATAGCGTGTGATTGTTTCATCTCCACAGCACGGTGAAAAGACAGCCTTTTTCTCCAGTTTTCCCCTTGGCTGAATCCATAGCTGAGGCGTTTTTCTGGTTATTCCTTTGGAATTTCAAGGAAAAAAGCATCAACCATTTCCTAGGCCACAGCCTTGATTTTTACCAACGGTGCCCGCAGCTGCGCCAATGCCGCCCTGACAGTGGTTCTGCAAGCGCCTCACAGCCCCCCGCTGGGGGATCGCGGGGCGCCTCATCATCGCGTGGGGCCTTGCCCTCCCCGCTTCCGCGGCTTCCTGCGGCCTGTTCTTTTTCCCGCTTGACCGCCCTGTGGATCTTCATGGATACACTATTATTTCAATAAAAAAGATAATGTTTACTAAAATAAAGTCAGGCAGCCTTGACATATTTTATCTTCAAGTGTAAAAATTCACTGTATCATCCGTATAATCCCCATGTGAGCTGCTTATGCCTCTTTCTTTAGTCACACAAAGATTTATGTGCGCATTTTTTGTCGTCACAATGATCTGTGGCGTATGGCAATATGCAGCAGTGGAAAACGCCCTTTACTTTGAAGACAGGGAAGGCGTCGTATCCGAAGAAATCTGCGAATATGCCGTAACGCAGCGTGCGGATCAGAGGCGCTCGACTTGCAATCCGAATGCAAGCGGTATGGAAACGCTTCTTCCCCTGCTTTCCATCCTGCTTGGCTTCCTTCTCTACGGGCCTGTCGTCAGGAAAATCCATCTTTGCCGCCTGCAAAATGATTTTCTTCCTAACCTATACGACTTTCACGGGATGCTTCCACTCCCATTCGCTCCTCCGCCCGCGCGCCCTTAAGCCTCCGGATCGGGCACGGCTGAAAAAGGGCCTTTCATGCCCAAGGCATGTTTGGCGCGGGAACGGCACCCGTCCCCGCGAATGGGGATCGTCCCCTCAGCCTTTTCAGCGTGCATCCCGCCGGGGGCCGGATTCCCCTTAGGATCATTTCGCATTACTCAAGAACATATTCGGAGTGAGGAATATGGAAACCGTAAGAAAGCCGTTGAATGAAGACCGCGTAGCCTTGTTGCTCGGAAGCGTCATCTTTATCCTTGCCCTGCTCAAGTTCGGCGGGATAGACATGCTCGGCTGGGCCGTCAAAACCGGTATGTGGGTGGACAACCCGCTTGATGCGTGGAAGTCCGCCACCAAGGGCCTTCTCCCCGGCTATGGGGCCCTGTTTGTTACCTACGCCGTCCTGACGGGCGCGCTGGCGTGCGGCGTGAAGCTCATGGGGAACGACGTGGCGAAGTTCGTCAAGTCCTTCACCATCATCTTCTTCATCGCCATCATTTGCTATACGCTGGGCGCCAACGCCTACATCGCGGCCAACCCCACCCAGCTCAAGGCGCAGGGGATTCCGTGGGCGCTGGGCCTGAGCACCGAAGCCGGGCTCATCCTCGCCCTCGTCATGGGCATCGTGATCAGCAACTTTATGCCGAACCTTGCCGAATCCCTTAAGGACGCATGCCGTCCCGAACTGTTCGTCAAGATCGCCATCGTCATCATGGGCGCCGAACTCGGCGTGAAGGCCGCCGACGCCGCCGGTTTCGCCGGTCACATCATTTTCCGGGGACTGTGCGCCATCGTTGAAGCCTATCTCCTCTACTGGTGCGTGGTCTACTACGTCGCCCGCCGGTACTTCAAGTTCAACCGCGAATGGGCCGCGCCGCTGGCCTCCGGCATCTCCATCTGCGGCGTTTCCGCTGCCATCGCCACGGGTGCGGCCATCCGCTCCCGGCCTGTCGTTCCGATCATGGTGTCCTCGCTCGTCGTGGTCTTCACCTGCATCGAAATGCTGATCCTGCCCTTCATCGCCCAGCACTTCCTGACCGGCGAACCCATGGTTGCGGGCGGCTGGATGGGCCTCGCCGTCAAGTCCGACGGCGGCGCCATCGCTTCCGGCGCCATCGCCGAATCGCTGATCCTCGCCAAGGCCGCCGAATCCGGGATCAACTGGGAACCCGGCTGGATCATCATGGTGACCACCACCGTCAAGATCTTCATCGACGTCTTCATCGGCGTGTGGGCCCTGGTCCTCGCGTGGGTGTGGTGCACCAAGTTTGACAAGTCCGGCGACCGCACCATGCACTGGGGCGACGTGTGGGCCCGTTTCCCCCGCTTCGTGCTCGGCTACATCATCACGTTCGCCATCCTTCTCATCATCTGCCTCCAGTCCCCCGAACTGCAGAAGACCGGCAAGGCCGTTTCCGGCACGTTGAACGCCTTCCGCGTCATCTTCTTCCTGCTTACCTTCTTCACCATCGGCATGGTGTCGAACTTCCGCAAGCTCATGGAAGAAGGCATCGGCAGGCTGGCCATCGTCTATGTGGTGTGCCTGTTCGGTTTCATCATTTGGCTTGGGCTGCTCATCTCGTGGCTGTTCTTCCACGGCATGACTCCTCCTCTGGCCTCCTGATTTCACACTCTGCTTAGCTAAGGAGAACGATCATGGCAGAAAAGAAGAACGACGTGAAGTTTCATGAAGAAATACAGAAGATGGAATATGAGCCCATGGACGAAACGGAGCTCAAGCTCATTAAGGGCGGCATCACTTTGGGCATCGTCCTGCTTGTGACCCTGTTCGTCGTGAGCAAATACATCCTTCCCGGCATCCATTAATCCTTAAGCACAACGGGGGGAGAGCCCGCCTCTCCCCCCGTGTGGACACACCGCCATGTCTCAATACAAGCTTGTTTATTACTCGGGAATGAACATGAACCTTGTCCGGGGCGATTCCGAAATCGTGGAAGCGGACTCTTTCAAAGATGCGCTGTCCCGCAAATGTTCATGGCCCGTTTTTGAGGCGAGGGATCACCTCTCGGCCGCCGCCCAAAACCCCGGCACCTGCGTCTACTATACGGAAATGTGGGAAGCCGTCCTGTTGGATCCGAAACAGGCGTCTACCAGCCACGACTGTTACGGCGACTTTTCCGGGATGCGGTACTAGGCCGTGCCGCTAATTAGACATAACATATTGAAATTATCAAACTACTTTTAAGCTGTAAAAAGATTTTAAATGATTTCAAATAGTTTTATGTCAAATAACAACACAACCTGAGGTTCCGCCCGTCCAAGCGGCACCCCTGCGGGAACCAACCACGCTGCGGAGCCGAATTTCATAGCCTGCCGTGGACGTATGCCGGGTTCCTTCCATCCCGGCACCCGATCAGCAAGCTGAAGGCATGCAAGGCTTGAAGTTCCGTATGCCCCACCCGCGTGCCCGCCGCGCCTTCCGGCGGCAGCCCGCCATCCCCTAGGCTGAACCCCTCCTCCAGCCCGGTGACGCCGGCGGCCAGAGCCGCGGCCTTATCGCTTCCGGGTTATGGAGCCAACAAAACCGGCTAGCGCTGTCCGTCAGCGGCATACTCTGCCCATCGCAGCTTCCACCGCCCGCGTTCTTGAAAGCCTGACTCCGAAGCCCGCCAGCGCCTAATCAATACAGGCAAGCCTGTGCAGGAAAAACGCCCTGCTGTCCCAGATCGGACAGACGGAAGCCTTCGGGAACCCATGCCCGGAGGCCGCCCCGCCCAAAGGCGAAGCCAATGGCAAGGCCCCATTGAAAAAGTGTGGCCTAAAACGTGTTTTGGGGGCCGCAAAGAAGCCAATCAACGGGCATCTGAGGGCCTGTACATGCGGCCCAAGAGTGGGGCGGATCCCTTATCAAGCTCCCGGACGGTTTTGTCCGGGCTTTTTTGTGGGAAGGGAAAACTCGCCGCCTGCCTGCACAAACGTCAGGCCCGGCCCCGCTTCCAGCCCCATACCTTTCCGAGCACCATCGCGGGAATGGTGGGCAAGGAGGGGACAAGCGAAACCAGCGACCCCACGAGGATGAACAGGATGCCTATGACCATGCTTGTCGGAATGGCTTCCCGCAGGAAGGCCAAGGCCAGCACGGGCGCGAGGGCGGGCTTGAAAAAGAAGACCAATGAGGCGGTGATCGGCGAGGTCGCCTCCATTGCCATAAAGTAGCAGGCAAAACCCGCCCCGGTCACGCCGACACAAATATACAGCATCATCAGCGCGCTGAACGGGGTATACCCGGACAGCAGGGGGATATCCGCGAACAGGCCGAGCCCGATGTCCGCGAGGAACCCGGCGACCGCCGAGAGGCGGCTGAACGCGACGATGGCCGCCATTTCAAGGCTGGCGAACAGGAAGCTCCCGCATGTCACGACCACGCCGGAATACTTGGCGCACATTTTGGTACCGAGCACGGCATACAGGGCGAACACCGCCGTGGACAGCAAGGTGAGCGTGATGCCCGCCGTGCTGATGGACGTATTCAACGGATTGATCAGGATAAGGATGCCGAGGCATTCCAACGCCAGCGCAATGACGTGCTGGCGCAGGATCCGCGTGCGCAGGATGAGCCCGGCGAAAACGAGTACGAACACGGGGTTGCAGCTGAACAGGACGGCAACGACCGAGGCGTTCGTGTTCTCCACGGCAAGCTGGTACAAGGTCATGCTGACCACGATCCCCAAAAAGCCGAGCCCGGCCAGTTTAACGAAGCCGGGGGCGTCGATCCGCACGCCACGTTTTCTGAGCATCCGTCTGGCGAACGGGATAAGGACAAGGCCGCCGATGAGGAACCGCGTGAGGTTCAGTTGGACAGGATTAAACAGTCCGGCAACTTCCTTGAGCGCGATTTCCATCGTGCTGAAAAACAGCGTTGCCAATGCGATAAACAGGTAACCTCTTTTCATAACGGCATATCCTCTCGCTGCAAAACCGGCGGCCCGCCGAGAAGCCTTGAGCGTATCTCCCCGCAACGTGGGGGGCCTCCCGCCTCCCGTTCGTACGCTACGCCCACTCATGCGTAAAATGAAATATGCTCATGAGAAACATGCCGTTAAGTTAATGATCGGATCAGCCTAGCCACACTTTCCCTAAGCCGTATCGTCAATCAGATATAATCTATTGACATTATTTGACTATTTTTCAAGCCACAAAAAGATTATTTAATCAATTTCAAATAATTATATAAAAATGACGACACGGCCTGGGGCCTGTTCACATAAACAAAGAATAAACATCATTTCCAAATGGTTACCTCCGCTTTCGAGCATGCTGAATGTTCCTTCCAACCCGCTTCAGCCATTGGAAAACCCGGCATAGCGTGAACACGCCCTAAGGCCGCTCGCCCCCGCCCTCTTCAGCTTCCCTTCCGGTCAGGCAGCCTATGAAGGCATGGCCCGCGTGTGAAATCTGGCTTCGCTTTCTGGTCACTACCGCAATGGCCCGCTCCGGTATCTTTTGCGTTGTTTGTAGCTCAAAGACGCTTCCCGCCCTGAGGCTCTCCTCCGCAAATCGCCGCACGGTTATGCCCACTCCAAGCCCCCGCTCCGCAAAAGGCACGATCAGCACCGTCGTCGCCAGCTCACATTCCGGATCAAGCACTACGCCGTGCGATTGGAAAAACGCATCCAGATACGCCCGGGTGCTGGTTCCCTTTTCCGGGCACACAAGAGGGAGCTTGGCAACCTCATCCAGTGAAAGGACGGATCCTTCCAGATGGCGGAACGTATTGCCCGCGACAAACGTATCCTGAACCGTGCAAACGGGGATTATGTCCAGATCGTCGTTTTCTTCCACCGGCAAAAACACGACGCCCAGATCGATCCGGCGGGCCCGCAGCGAAGCAATCGTTTCGGGCGTCGATGCCGTGATGGTGCTGATGCGAACCTTGGGATAGTCCTTATGGAACCGCTCCAGATACGGAAGCAGGAAGGCATGCATGATCATATCGGAGGAACCGATATGGATGCTTCCCCAGTCCAGATGCAGCATGGCCTGAATCTTCTTTTCCCCGATGGCAATCTGCTCGCAAGCCTGCGCGACGTGCTGATAGAGCACTTCCCCCTCAGGCGTGAGCCGCATCCCTTTGTGCATCCGATAAAACAGCGCGCAGCCGAGCAGCTTTTCAAGCTGCCGTATGCACTTGCTCACCGCCGGTTGCGAAAGGAACAACGCCTTAGCCGCAAGGGTAATGCTCCCAAGCTGCGCCACCTGATAAAAGACCTTGTAGTATTCAAACGAAATGTTCATACCCACCATCCTGTCCAGCCGGTTCTTCCTGCATTGACATGCAACAGCCCGGCAGGGCAACCCTTTTCGAGAGCTTGGAGGAAAAGCGCGTCGTTCCGCCGCGGCCCGCCCTTCCCTGCCGTGCGGATCAAAGCGGCGTCCCTAAACGCGGGGTTCTGCGGCCCCTAGGTCGTATCGTCAATCAATATAATCTATTGAAACTATTTAACTATTTTTTTAAGCCGCAAAAATATTATTTTTAATAATCTTAAATAGCTACACGCAAAAATAACGGCACAACCTAGAAAACCGATTGCCGAAACAAACCGATTTCTCCTCCCCTTTCCCATAAGGGTACGGCCCCTCCCAACTCGATCCATCCATAACAACCATATAGCCTACCCCTTTTCTCAGGCTATAGGAAACAGGCCGGGCCCTGATGCGGGCAGAAAAAATTGGCTGTGCCATAGAAAACGGCTGATGTTTTTCCTTGAAGTTCCAAAGGAATAACCGGCAAAATGCCTTAGACGTGGCTCCCACCAAGGGGAAAACAGGATAAAAAGGTTGTATTTTCACTATATTGTGAAGACAAAACAACCACAGACTATGACAGAGCCAAAAAATTTCACCGGATCGCAAAAAAAAAGCTTGCAAGCCGTCTCTGTTTTGCATATACCTCTTTTCGCGCCGAGGTGGTGGAATTGGTAGACACGCTATCTTGAGGTGGTAGTGGGAATTCCTGTGCGGGTTCGAGTCCCGCCCTCGGCACCACTTTTCAAAGCTGTTGCAGTAACATAGTGCAACGGCTTTTCTTTTTTGTTTCGAGCTGTTGCCGGAAGGGACGGAAAAGCCCCATTTGGGCTGAAGCGTGCCAAACGGTGCCAAAGTGCTGGGTCATTCACGCCAAAAATCGGCAGGAGCCCCATGCTTTGTAAGACGCTTAAAAAGGGCTCTCTCCGCCTACGAATCCGCATGCCACGCAAGACAACTTATCCCTCGTACCTGTACAGGCGTGGACAACTTTTCTCTTTTCGATACGTAATCCCAGAACGATACCGCAAACAAGGCAAGACGGAACTCCGCCTGAGCCCCCAAACGCCATACCTCAGTGGGCCAAGAAGCTAGCCCAACGGCTGCTCCGAGCGCCCACTCAGATGGTAGGGATGTTATGGATTACGAAGCGCTCAGACTGCGGCTCAACGGCCTACTCCGGGCTATGCCAAAATAAGATATGCAAGATTTTCCGAACGCCCTTCCCTGACCATCTTGGGCATTGCTACTCTCCCCTATGGTGAATATTGCAATCACAGCTCAAATATTGACCATCTTAATCTTCAGACAGAAAAAGGGCTATCGGCAGTTACACCAAATGTTATTTCCCTGCTGTTGAGGCAAAGACTCATACGGCAGAATATATCATGCCTGCCCAATATATATTTTGGCTCTGCCATAAGATGTGATTGCTTCATCTCCGATGTACTTCTTTCACATCCACAGTATGATGGGAATACGGCCTTTTTCTCCAACTTTTTCGCTGGCGGACTCCATGCCTGAGTCAGGTTGTTGGTTATTCCTTTGGAATTTCAAAAAACAAGGCATCAACCATTTCCTTATAATACAGCCTTTTTATATCGCTCTGTTATAGTATGTGGTTGTTTCATCTCCACAGTGCGGTGAAAAATACAGCCTTTTTCTCCGGTTTTCCCCTCGGCGGGATCCACGGCTAAGACATTTTTTCGGTTATCCCCTTGGAGTTTCAAGAAAAAAGCATCAACCATTTTCTATAACACTGCCTTCTATATTATCCTTTATGCGCCCGTTCGTGCCGGTGTGCCGCCGCTCTGCCACACTTCAATCACAGTTTCTTTCAACCTCTGGTAGGTGCATGGCCCCCTGCCGCACAGCTCGGCAACCCGTGCCAGACAAATCGTTTTTTGCCCTTTTACAGTCTCATTCAGGATAGCTGTGGAGACGGGGTAAAAATCCCATTGCTCCAAATCGAGCGGATTGATGGTATCCTGTTCCTTATGCTTGAGCACGCAAAACACATAAACGTCAGCCTGACGCTTCTTCTCCTTGGCATAGGCAAGGCCATCCCAGTACAGGCTTTCGGCAATACTGAATCCTATTCTGGAAAAACCTTTTTGTTCCCATGACTGGATGTAGGCCGATGCCTTGACCTCGATTTTGATGCCCTCAGGCGAAAGGAGATCAAAACTTCCCCATGTGGGGCTGGTTCCCCCATCACAGCCCATCGCCGTCGCGACGATGTATTCCGCCAGCTTGCCGCGTTCCGTATTGCTGATCAGATCCGAAAAGGCCCACGCCCAGAAATCCTGAAGGGTATGTCCGCCGTCCATCCCCTGAAAACATTCTTTGCCGCTCTTGCGTGTGGCCTGTATAGCCGGGAGTTGCACCATATTTTCCGCCCTCATTATGCGCAGTGAAATGTTCTCGTTACAAGGCAGGCTGCCGAAGTTGAGCCGCCCATCCTCCACAAACGTTTCCGCGTTTGCAGTACCGCCTGCACCGCACTATCCTGTAACTCCGGGGATAACATACCTCCGCACAGTTCTCTTGACCAGTGCGCGCAGATGTGCCCGTGCGGCCCGATGCGCCCAATCCACGGAAACATTGGCCTTCAGCCTATCAAACGTTCGTGGGCTGTTCTCCCTAAGGCCATCGCTCCCCATCACCTATACGGAAATTTTCCGCCAGAGCATCATAAAACATGATCTCGTCTTCCATCAGCCCAGACACCTCTCCCCGCTCTTCGGCCTTCTGATATCGGCTGCAATTTCAATGAATTCTTGTATGAATCCAGCGGCAGGCAACGCCTTGGAATGGTGCCGCGCCGCCAAGCCTTACGAACGATCGGAAAAAGCCCGCTTCTGGATGCGGATGCCGTTATCCAGAATCTTTCATAACGATTCCAGATCCAAATTCTTCTGGCGCGGTTAACGGGCCTCCTCCCCCAATTCGTCGGAACGAACCGAAATGACAGTTCTTGTCATTCCCACCGCCTTAAGGGTATCCCCGAATTCGATTGAGACAGCGGTGCGGATGACGATCTGCTGGATGGTGAAGTCGCGCTCTTCCCTGCTTTTGTCCGAACAGGTGCGGCTCCCGGCCAACGCGGTACTGGTGGCCTGAAAAAACGCTGCCTCTTCCCGCATTCCAACACCTCAAGCTGGCAAGAAAAGGGGAAAAATACGTTGTTCCTGAGACAACCCCCGTCGGGCGGCATCCGGGGCGACCTCAATGCCCCTCACATAAGCGCGTGCCGCAGGAACAGGCTGGGAGGGAAATAGGAAAATGAAGGCCGTGCCATAAGAAATGGCTGATGCTTTCTTTCCTGAAATTCCAAGGGAGTAACCGACAATATGCCTCAGGTATGGGCTCCGCCGACGGACGGCTGGAGAAAGGGGCCGTATTTTCTCACCATGCTGTGGAGATAAAACACCCGCATCTATGACAGGGCCCGATAACTGTTCCCCAAAACATCCATCCTAAAAATGATGCCGACTACAGGCAGCAATAAAACATCATCCTGAGGACGCTTGAAATCCGCAGGCGGCCAGTACCGCGAAACGCTTTCCGCCGAGAGCCTGCCGTCTTGCCGTGCATCTTGATTTCGCTGGCCTTTTATGTGCTTGACGGCATACGGAAACGCTCCCGGCGCAGCGCCCCCGCCCTTACGGGGCGGCTTCCGATCCGGGGGAAGGGGCGGCGGGGCATGATTCTTGCCCGAAGCGGGAAAAAATCATAGGTTGGAAAGGCGCACGCCGCTTTTTTGAAACCATCGGGCCCGCACCCGTACTCGCTCGGAGGAGAGATGAAATTTTTTGATTTTGAAATCATGGGGTTGAAAAGGAAACTGCCGTATGTGCAGGTGGGTGAAAATCTGGCGCTGGCCAGCTTTGTGGTGCTCTCGGACACCGAACTGATCCGAACCGTGGCCCCAGAGCTTCTGAAGCGCCTCCCCGAAGTGGACGTACTCATGACCGCAGAAGCCAAAGGCATCTGCCTCACCTACGAACTCAGCCGCCTGATGGGCATGAAGGACTTCGTCGTCGCCAGAAAAAGCCGCAAGCCCTACATGCAGAACCCCGTTTCCCACTCCGTCCGTTCCGTCACCACCCAGAAGGAACAGCACCTCTGGCTGGACGGCTGCGAAGCTGAAAAGCTCAAGGGCAAACGCGTGGCCCTCATCGACGACGTGATCGCCACCGGCGAATCCCTTGAGGCACTGGAAACGCTGGCCAAGTCGGCCGGGGCCAACATCGTGGCCCGTGCGGCCATCCTCGCCGAGCTGGAATCCGTCCACCGCACCGACATCATCTACCTGAAAGAGCATTACGTATTCCGGCCCAACCCCGACGGCACCTATACGCCGATCGAATCGCTCAAATAGCCTTCCGCACGGCGGCGGGAGAACGGATCGCTCCCCGCCGCCTTTTCTCGTCCGCATACTCCCCGCCCCGGCGTTTTCCCGCGTGCCGCCGCCCTTTCCCCTTTTCCGACGTACCGCCGGGCATCGGGAGCCCCCGATCCGGGGAACCGTGTTTTTCCGCCGCCGTGCTTGCGTATCGCGTTCTTTTAGTGAACAATCCGCCGACGGCGTCCCGATGAGGGGACCATACGGACGCCGCCGGGGTTCAACGCCGTTTACGGCCGCCGAACCGCACAATACTAGGGAGAGGAGTTTTTATGGAAGCATCGTTTTTTCCGTCCATCGTGGCCTTCATCTGGATCGGCATCCTGCTCATGCTCGGAACCTACCTCCGGGCGAAGGTTCCGTTTCTCCAACGGATACTGTTTCCCGCTTCCCTGATCGGCGGGCTCATCGGCTTCGTGCTCATCAACGCCGGATGGCTCGGCGTACCGACCACGGAAGGCTGGAAGGCGATCGATCAGGCCCCGTTCGGCACGCTCACCTTCCATTTATTCGCCTTCGGCTTCGTCGGCATCGGTTTCCTTGAATCCGCCCAAAAGACGGACAACAGCAAGGTCGTCCTGCGCGGGGCTCTGTGGATCGCGCTGCTGTTCACCATGATGTTCTGCATCCAAGCCCTGCTCGGCAAGGGCATCTTCGCCGCCTGGGCCAACCTCTTCGGCGGGCAGTTTGAAACCGTCAACGGCTACCTGCTCGGCGCGGGCTTCACGCAAGGGCCGGGCCAGACGCTGGCCTACGCCAGCATCTGGGAAAACACCTACAAGACCGCCAACGCCATCAACACGGGGCTGGCCTTCGCCGCCGTTGGCTTCCTCGTCGCCGGTCTGGTGGGCGTACCGCTGGCCCTGTACGGGCTCAAGAAGGGCTGGGCCGCCTGCGAGGACGGCAAGGGCCTGCCCCGCTGCCTGCTGCGCGGCCTGCGCGACGAGGGCGACAACCCGTCCTGCGCCTTCAGCACCACGCACCCCGCGAACATCGACTCGTTCGGGTTCCACATGGGCCTCATGGCCGCCACCTACGGCCTCGCCTACCTTGTGGCCGTGGCATGGACACTGTATGCGCCGCAGGCCCTCAGGGGGCTCGGCTTCGGCATGCTGTTCTTCTGGGGCATGCTCGTGGCGATGGGCGTGCGCAAGTTCATGAAGGCCCGCCGCATCAACACCCTGCTCGACAACGAAACCTGCCACCGCATCACCAACATGACGGTGGACTTCATGATCTGTTCCGTGTTCATGGGCATCCAGTTCAGCACCCTTCAGGACATCCTCATGCCCTTCGGGCTGTCGATCATCGTAGCCACCGTCATTACCCTCGCCCTGTGCCTGTGGTTCGGACGCCGCTCCCCCGAATACGGCTTTGAGCGCTGCCTCGCCCTGTTCGGCTACTGCACGGGAACGGCCGCATCAGGCCTGCTGCTCCTGCGCATCGCCGATCCGGAATTCCGTACGCCCGTGGCTGTGGAAATCGGCGCCATGAACGTCTGCCTGCTGTTCATTTTCGACACGACGGTCACGCTGTCCATGCCCTTCGCGCCACGCGAGGGCTTCCCCCTCGCATGGATTTTCTTGGGCATAGCCATCGGCATCCCCATCATCATGTACTTCCTCAAGCTGATACGAAAGCCGGCACTCTAGCCGCATCACCGGGCCGCTTCCGGGCCGCAGGCCGTTTCGGAAGCGGCCCGGCGGGGGTGCGGCGGCGCGGCCCCGACGGGGAACCTCTCCCCGCTCCCGCGTTCCGCTCCGTTCCCGCCAAGCGCCGTTCCGCTCCGCGAACGCCGGGGCCGGAACCGTCCGAACATCTTGCCCGTCCGGCCCGCTCCAACGGCGCTCACGGCATCGCCACGAGCGTCATGTGCCCCGGACCAACCGTATGATCCGCCAAGGAGTCCGCCTATGCCTTATGCCAGCCAACTGCTGTTCAACGCCGTCATCCTGACGCTGGATGCTCACGATACCGTGGCCTCGGCCATCGCGCTCGACGGGGATCGCATCCTCGCCGTGGGCACCCTCGAAGACCTCGCCCCCTTCGTCGGCCCGGACACAATCCGCCGCGATATGGAAGGGAAAACCGTCATGCCCGGCTTTTACGACGCGCACGGGCATATCCTGCTCACGGCGTCGATGCTGGACTGGGAAGACCTCAACTCCCCGCCCATCGGCACCTGCCGCACGCTTGAGGACTGCCTCTCCCGGCTGCGCGAACGCGCCGCGAAGACGCCCGCCGGGGAATGGATCCTGGCCTACGGCTTCGACGACACGCTAATGGAGGAAAAACGTTTCCCCACCCGTACGGAGCTTGATTCCGTCAGCACCGAACACCCCATCCTCGTGCAGCACATTTCCATCCACTTCGGGACGCTGAACAGCGCCGGGTTCGCCGCGCTGGGCATCGACCGAGACACGCCTGATCCAGAGGGCGGGGTCATCCGCCGCGAGGCCGACGGCTCGCTGCACGGCGTGGTCGAGGAACGCGCCCTGTTCGATCTGGTTTCGCCGCGCCTGCCCGTGTTTTCCCGCGAACATCAGGTGCAGAACATCGCCAGGACATCGCGGGAGGTCTATGCGGCGCGCGGCATCACCACCGCGCTGGACGCGGGCGTGCTCGACTACGACAGCGCCGAGGCCCTGCGGGAAACCTGCGAGCGGGGGCTGCTCGCCGTCCGCGCGCACATCAACCCCTACTACTATCTGGACAGGAACGATCCGCGCCTGCACTTTGAGGGCCAGATAACCACCGGCGGCGTGAAAATCATGAGCGACGGCTCGTTGCAAGGCTTCACCGCCTTCCTGTCCAAGCCCTACCATACCCCGTTCAAGGGCGATCCCAATTACAAGGGCTACCCCGCCTATTCTCGTGAGGAGCTGTTCGCCATCGTCGAGGAGGCGCACCGGAACGGGCAGTTCCTCATCCACGCAAACGGCGACGGGGCTATGGACGACGCGCTGGATGCCCTTGAAGCAGCACAGGCCAAGTACCCCCGTGAAGGCTGCCGCCACATCCTGATCCACGCCCAGACCATCCGGGACGATCAACTGGACCGACTCGGCAAGGCGGGCTTCACGCCCACGTTCTTCGTACCCCACGTCTACTACTGGGGCGACCGGCACCGCGACATCTTCCTCGGGCCCGAACGCGCCGCGCGCATGAACCCCATCCGTTCGGCCATCGATCGCGGCTACGTCTGCACGTCGCACTGCGACACGCCGATCACTCCGGTCAAGCCCTTCCTGTCCATATGGGCCTGCGTGAACCGCCTCACCTCATCGGGAAAAGTTCTCGGCCCCGAACAGCGCATCTCCGTGCGGGAAGCCCTGCGCGCCCACACCATCAACGCCGCGTGGCAGCATTTCGAGGAAAAGGATCGGGGCTCGCTGGAGCCGGGCAAATTCGCCGACTTCATCCTGCTCGATACCAACCCGCTGGAGTGCGCGCCCGAAGCCCTGCGCGACATCCGCGTGCTTGAAACCGTCGTCGGCGGGAATACCGTCTTCACGCTCTGATCCCTTTCTTCTCCGTAGCCAAGGCCGGCGTTCCCACATGGAGGAACGCCGGCCTTTTTTCGGCCCCTGAGCGGCACGCACTGCACGGCTCCGTATTCGTGCTTCTCAGGCTGTGTTGTCATACTATACATAACATATTGAAATTATTTAATATTCTTTAAAGCCACAAAAAATATTTTTAAATAATTTCAAATAATTACATATAACATGACGACATAACCTAAAAAAAGTATCCCCCGGATACAAGCCTCATGCCTAACCCATTCAGGGCGTTTTCCCTAAAAAGCCATTGCCACTCTGTAGAAATGCACCGCCGTATCTCTTGCCTTTAAAGAATATATCATGTTTTCCCAGCCAGATGGCTTCTGATATTTTTCATTTCCAACATGCTGTCGCCTTCTGTCCGGCAAAGGAAGCCCCTTCCCCGCGAGGCCCTTATCTGTGGGGCCCTTGCCGTGTACGGGATGTACCCCTTGAAATCGGAAGCCTCTTACCCGCGCCCTTGCCCACCCCAATCCCCTCTGAGCTTTGCCTTTTTCCGTCACCAAAAAGAAACTGGACGAGCCGCCCCCTTTGGGATAGGAAATCCTCCCTCAAAAGGAAACGCCCATGTCATTGATTCCATTATTCCAGTCTCCCAAGAGTTTCTACCGGCTCGCCGTGGCAAGCTTCTTTTTCCTCCAAGGGCTGGTCTTCGCCAGTTGGGCCAGCCGTATCCCCGACATCAAGCAGGCCCTCGATCTCAACGAGGCGCAGCTTGGCGGCGTCCTGTTCGCCATCCCCGTGGGGCAGATGTCGGCGATGGCCCTGTCCGGCTATCTGGTCAGCCGCTTCGGAAGCCACAGGATGCTGCTCCTCGCGGCCCTGCTCTATTCGGGAACCCTCATGGCCCTCGGCTTCATCAGCGAAACGTGGCAGCTCTTCGCCATGCTGGTGTTCTTCGGCGTCGCGGCCAACCTGCACAATATCTCGGTGAATACGCAGGCCGTCGGCGTCGAACGCCTCTACCGCCGCAGCATCATGGCCGCCTTCCACGGCCTGTGGAGCCTCGCCGGGTTCGTCGGCGGGATCATCGGTGCGCTGCTTGCGGCGTTCTCCGTCAGCCCCCGTGTGCATTTCTGCTTTATCTTCGCCGTCTGCCTGGGCATCGTGGCTATCATGTTCCGGCTCACCCTGCCGCGCGACATGGCACGCAGTACGACGCCCGGACACAAACGGCCCAAGGGCAAAATCGATCCCTATGTCGTCCTGCTTGGGCTGATCGCTTTCGGCTGCATGGCGAGCGAAGGAACCATGTATGACTGGAGCGCCGTATATTACGAAGCGATCATCAAGCCCTCGCCGGAACTCATCCGGCTCGGCTACATCTCATATATGTGCACGATGGTCTGCGGCAGGTTCATGGCGGACGGGCTTGTGACCCGGTTCGGGGTCATCCGCATCCTGCAGGTCAGCGGCGCGCTCATCGCCTCCGGGCTGCTGATCGCCGTCCTCCTGCCCCATGTGGCCACGGCGACGTTCGGCCTCGCGCTGGTGGGCTTCGGCACGGCTTCGGTGGTGCCGGTCTGCTACAGCATGGCCGGAAAATCCCAGATCATGCATCCGAGCGTGGCGCTGGCCGTGGTTTCAACCATCGGGTTCCTCGGCTTCCTGCTCTGCCCGCCGGTCATCGGCTTCATCGCCCACGCGTCGAGCCTGCGCCATTCCTTTGCTCTCATTGCCGTGTTCGGGCTCATGACCGCTGTGCTGGCGCGGTTCCTGCGGCGGAACTGAACCGTCCGGCTCTCCCCGGAAAGGGAACTCAGGGCCGGGAACCGAAAGGAACCCGGCTGAACCGTTCCCCGTTCCACGGAAAGGGAAACGCCCCGTTTGGGATGGCAGCGGTTTTCCCCCTCCCAAACGGCGGCCTTTTGCCCTTTATATCTCATTTGCATGAATGAGTTTTCCCGGAGCGCATCAAACGGGGGGAGGCAGGCATCTTCCTCGCGCACATGAACGGAGGTTTCACCCCGGAGCTGTCCTCCATCCGCACCTTAGCCCCTCCCCACCCATATGCGTGAGGCTTTTCCAGCCTGCGCGGAACCATCGCCCCGTCCGTGACTCCTTGGCGAGCGTTTCCCTTGAGATAGCAACAGCAAGGCACACGCATGGGATCCTTGCCCGCATAGGCGAGGTTTTCCTCCATCCAAACAGAGATCCCCGATAAAAGGGCCTTTTCCCCATCCCCTTGAGGAAAAGGGCCTTTTTGCGGATAGTGCCCTGAAAAGATTATGGGTTGCCGGAAAGCCCCCATTATGGCAGAACTCTTCCTACACTGTGGGGCATTCCCGCAGGGACGCCTGGCTTGCCGGCCTTGCCCTGAACAGGGCCCGCCGCGTAAGGGTAAAGGAGTTCCGCCGGGCCGTCCTTCCCTTCTTTCGATCCTTTAAGAAGCGGCCGCATGGCCGCCGACAACAGGACAGACGATGGAACTCACCTCCGAATCTGTACTGGCCCTCGCCCCGGATGCCTCCTCCGTCAAGGCGGCGCAAGCCCTGCTCAAACCCGGCCAGTGGCCGACGCTCGGCTTCAACGAAAACGCCGTATGGGGCGAATGCAAAGGCAGCGGCGCCAAACCCTACCAAGTCGAAGCCGACCTGTCCGGGCCGGTCTTCAAATGCACCTGCCCAAGCCGAAAATTCCCCTGCAAGCATTCCCTGGCCCTGCTCCTGCTCCGCGTCCGGCAAGAGGCCGCCTTTACGCAGGGCGAAGCGCCCGATTGGGTAAAGGAATGGCTTGACGCACGCGGGAAGCGCGCCGCGCGTCAGGAACAAAAGCAGGAAAACAAAGGCCAGCCCGCCGATCCCGCCGCAGCAGCCAAACGTGAGGCGTCCCGCCTGAAACGCATGGCTTCCGGCCTGGATGATCTGGAACGCTGGATGTGCGACCTTATACGCCACGGCCTCGGGCAGCTCTCCGGGGCCTCCGCATGGCAGGAGGAAGCCGCCGCGCGCATGGTCGATGCGCAGCTTCCCGGCATCGCCGCACGGCTGCGGAACCTGCAAGGCGTCACGTTCTCCGGGGAGGACTGGCCCGGCGTGGTGCTGGCCCAGTTTGGGCAGATGCAGCTCCTCATCGACGCCTTCCGCCATCTTGACGCGCTGTCCCCGGAGGAACAGGCGGATGTCCGTGCCGCCCTCGGCCTGTCCCCGGATAAGGACGAAGTGTTTGCCGCCGGGGAACGCCTGAGCGATCTCTGGCTGGTGCTCGGCGTAGGCTATGCCGAAGAAAACAAGCTCTGGCGTCGGCGCGTCTGGCTGCGCGGGCAGAACAGCGGGCGCACGGCCCTGCTGCTGGATTTTTCACACGGCGGCAAGCACTTCGAGCAGAGCTTCGTCGTCGGCAGCCTTGTGGATATGACGCTGGCCTTCTATCCGGGCGCGGCTCCCCTGCGGGCCATCGCCACAGGCGCCCCCATCCGGGCGAAAACGGCCCCCATCCCTACGGTTCCCCTCCGCGAGGCGCTGGAAGGCATGGCGAAAGCCATCGCCGCGCAGCCGTGGCAATGGCCCCTGCCCCTCATGGTCAGCGACGGCGTCCCCTGCCGTTCCGATAATTCTTGGTTCCTGCAGACGGACGCAGGCGACCGCCTCCCGCTCTCCATAGCCGACAACGACGGCTGGGAACTGCTTGCGCAGGGCGGCGGACGCCCCCTGAGCATCTGGGGGGAATGGGACGGGGCCCGGTTTCAGCCCCTAAGCGCGTGGGAACCCGGAACGTCCGGTTCCCCGCTGTGGCGAGAAGGAGCCCGCCCATGAACATGCCTTTCCTGACCATGCAGGCGCTGCTCGGCACGGACAAGCGCCCGCCCGAACTTCCCGCCGACGACAGCGAACCCGGACGGCTCACGCAAGCCATTGCCGCCACGCGGGACGGCTCCGAAAACGCCGAGGCGCTCAAGCTGCTCCGCGCCGCCGGGGTACAGGCCGTCTGCGGGCTGGCGGGGTATCTGCCGCCCCGCGCCGACTCCGCCCTCCCCGCCCCCTGCCCGCCGGAACCCCGCGCGTCCGTCGACAAGGCCGCCGTCATCGACGTATTGCGTCAAGCCCTTTCCAGCGACTCCGACCGTATGCGCCTTGAAGCCTTCAGGCTCATGTTCGGCGCGGGGAAAGTGCTTCCCCCGGCGCTGCTCCCGCAGGCGCTGGAGCTTGGGCGCCGCACGCCGTCCCTGCGCGGGCCCATCGCCCTGATCGCCGGGGAACGCGGCCGCTGGCTCGCCGGACGGAACGCCGCATGGAACATCTTCGCCACCGACGCCGGAAACGAACTTGATCCTGAAATATGGGACAACGGCACGCTCATGCAGCGCGAAGCCTATCTCAAGTCCCTCCGCGCGCAAGACCCAGCCAAAGCCCGTGAACTCTTTGAAACGGCCTCCGCGTCCTTCGATGCCCGCGAACGCGCCGCCTTTGCCGGGTGCCTCGGCGAAGGGCTGAGCGCGGCTGACGAAGCCTTTCTCGAAACCCTGCTGGAAAAGGATCGCAGCAGGGAAGTGCGCCAAGCCGCCGCCTCCCTGCTCGTCCGCCTGCCGGAAAGCGGCTATGTCCGGCGCATGGGCGAACGCCTTGCCGCCTGCATCGTCGTCCCGGAGGCCAAGGGCGGGCTCATCGGCCGCATCGCCTCAGCCTTTTCCGCGCCGCTCCCGGTCGTCGAGCCCCCGGAATCCTTCGATCCCGAGTGGAAAAAGGACTTGCTGGAAGAAAAAAAGCCGCAGTACGAGGAGTTCGGCCAGCGCGCATGGTGGCTCTACCAGATAGGGCGCTGCGTACCGCTGGCGTGGTGGGAGGCGCATACCGGCCTGCCGCCCGAAGCCCTCATCGGCTGGGCGCAGAAAACCGACTGGCGCAACGTGCTGCTCCGCATCTGGCTGGATGCCGCCCTCCGTGAGCGCCATGCGGCATGGGCCTCCGCCCTGCTCTCGCATGTGTTCAAGGAACAGATTGAGATTTCCGTGGGCAAGGGCCACTTCAACGCCTCCGCATTCATCGGCCTTCTGCCGCCCCCCGAACGTGAGGCGGCCCTCCTTGAACGTTTCCCCTGCCCCGGCTCCGAGGGCGGCGGGGCGAAATTCGCACAGCAGTACTATAAACAGATGATGCAGTTCGGACGCTTCGCCGCATCCGAATGGGAGGGGGATGCAACCTTTTCCCTTGAAGGCGGGCGCGCCCTCATCCGGCGGATCCGCTTCTGGGCGAACCATTCCGAGGGCCTCAGCCAGAAAAGCTACGAGACCTCCTTCGCGCTGACCCATATCATTAAGGCCACTTTTTGGCTGATTCCGGTTTCCTTGCTGGATGATCTGCTTGAAGACTGGCCCCTCTGCGAAAACGGGGCCCCCTTCTGCCAATCCAGATACGAGTTTCTGGCCACGGCCATCAGAACCCGCAAGGCCCTTCACCAATACTTTGCCTGAGAGAAAACCATGAGCACGGCTACCAACGAAAACAAGCTGCGGCACCACGCCGAACAACAGTTCGCCGAGGAACTGGAAGAACTCAAAAAATCCGACGCCCGCCAGCGTCCCGCCAACTGGGAGCTTTCGCCGTGGGCCGTCTGCACCTACCTGCTCGGCGGCGAACTGGACAACGGCTTTACGGTGTCCGCCAAGTATATCGGGAACCGCCGCATCATCGAAACGGCGGTCGCCACGCTGGCGACGGATCGGGCGCTCCTGCTGTACGGGGTTCCGGGAACGGCGAAATCGTGGGTGTCCGAGCATTTGGCGGCGGCCATCAGCGGCGATTCCACGCGCATCATCCAGGGCACGGCGGGCACCAGCGAAGAACAGATGCGGTATGGCTGGAACTATGCGGAACTGCTCTCCAAAGGGCCGTCCCGCGCCGCGCTGGTCGAAAGCCCGCTCATGCGCGCCATGTCCGAAGGCCGCATCGCCCGTGTGGAAGAACTGACCCGCATCCCCGCCGACGTGCAGGATACGCTGATCACCATCCTGTCCGAAAAGACGCTCCCCATCCCCGAACTCAACGACGAAGTGCAGGCCGTGCGCGGCTTCAACCTCATCGCCACGGCGAACAACCGCGACAAGGGCGTCAACGAACTGTCCTCCGCGCTCAAACGGCGCTTCAATACGGTCATCCTGCCCGTGCCCGCCACGGAGGAAGAGGAAATCAACATCGTATCCAAGCGCGTCTCCGAAATGGGCCGCGCGCTGGAACTTCCCGCCGAGCCCCCAGCGCTGCATGAAGTGCGCCGCGTGGTGCAGATCTTCCGCGAGCTGCGGAACGGGCAGACCGAAGACGGCAAGACCAAGCTCAAGTCGCCCACCGGCACGATGAGCACGGCAGAGGCCATCTCCGTGCTCAACAGCGGCATGGCGCTTGCCGCGCACTTCGGGGACGGCGTGCTGCACGCCCGCGACATCGCCGCGAGCCTCGTGGGTGCGGTGGTCAAGGATCCCGTGCAGGACGATCTCGTCTGGCGCGAGTACCTCGAAACCGTGGTCAAGGAACGCTCCGACTGGAAGGATCTCTACCGCGCCTGCCGCGAAGTGGATTAGTGAAGGAACCGGGGGAGGGAGCTTTTTGAAAGGTTGTGTTATAGAAAATGGTTGTTGCTTTTTCCTTGAAACTCCAAAGGGATAACCGGCAAAATGCCTTAGCCGTGGATTCATCCAAGGGGAAAACAGGAAAAAAGGCTGTATTTTTCACCGCACTGTGGAGATGAAACAACCGCATACTATGACACAGCCTTTGAAAAAAGCCCCTCCCCCGTACCCCCACCCGCAAAAACTTTGACCAGTGGGGAGGCGGCGCAAAGGGCGTTCAGGATGGTGTCCGGCGGGGCTGGGGAATCGGCCCATGCCGCGCCGTTTCCGTTCAGCCATGCGTATGCCGCCGGAAAACAGGGGGCCGTATGCCCCGTTTCTCAGGTTCACCCATCCGGGGACAAACGGGGCAAGCCAAGGCCGTCCCAATGGCGTTGAAATGCCGCCCATCCGGGGCAAACGGAGCAAACGCCGCCCTGAAGTTGTTGCAAGAAGAAGGATGCACGCCGCATGTCGATTCGGGGAAAAAGGCTTTCCGGCCTTCCTTCGGCGGGCGTTCCTCCCCAACAGTTTACAAAAGGCTTCGCCATGCCTGATCAGACCGTTCGACTTTTCGGCATCCGCCACCACGGGCCGGGGTGCGCCCGCAGCCTGTTGCTGGCTCTGGAAGCAATGCAGCCCGACTGCCTGTTGATCGAAGGGCCGCCGGACGGGGAATCCGTGCTGCCGTTCGTGCTCGAATCCGGGATGTGCCCCCCGGTGGCCCTGCTCGTGTACGCTCCCGACGATTCCCGCCGCGCCGTCTTCTACCCTTTCGCCGAGTTCTCCCCGGAATGGCAGGCCTTGCGGTACGGCTTGGGCCAATCCCTCCCGGTGCGCTTCATGGATCTGCCCATCGCCCATCAATTCGGGCTGGACAAGGCTTTTGAAGATGAATGCAGGGCGGCGGAAGAGGAAGCCCTGAAAAAAGCGGAAGAACATACAAAAACGGAACCCGCCGAAGGCACGGAAGCCCCCGCTTCGGACGCGCAGGCACCTGAAGGCGCCGCCCCGGATGCCCTCACTGGCGGAGAGGCCCCCAAACAGCCTGAAGGCGGCGATGCGGGCGGTGCGGAGGGAGACGCCGGAGGTGAGGCGGATCAGGAGGACGTTTACGGCGATCCGCTCGACTGGCTCGGACGCGCCGCCGGATACGGCGACGGCGAGGCGTGGTGGAACCATATGGTCGAGGAGCGCATCGACGGCCTTGAGCTGTTTGACGCCATCCGCGAAGCCATGACCACGCTGCGGGCCGAAGCGCCCAGACGCGAACGCGGCGAGTGGGAGGCGCGGCGGGAAGCCCTGCGCGAAGCGTACATGCGCAAAACGCTGCGGCAGGCAAAAAAGGAAGGCTTCCAGCGCATCGCCGTGATCTGCGGCGCGTGGCATGTGCCCGCGCTCGAAGCGGAAACGCCCGCCAAGCAGGACAACGGCCTGCTCAAGGGGCTGCCCAAGATGAAGGTCGCGGCGACATGGACGCCGTGGACGTATGCCAACCTGAGCAGCCGGAGCGGTTACGGCGCGGGCGTGACCTCTCCCGCGTGGTACGAGCACCTCTGGCGCAGCGGCAAGGGCGATCGGGCCATCGGCTGGCTGGCCCACGCCGCCCGCCTGTTCCGCGAACAGGACATGGACTGCTCGTCCGCCCACATCATCGAAGCCTCGCGCCTCGCCACGTCGCTGGCGGCCCTGCGCGAGCGGCCCCGCCCCGGCTTGCCGGAACTTTACGAAGCCCTGCAAACCACGGTCTGCATGGGCGACCCCGCGCCGCTGCGCCTCATCGAGCGCCAGCTTATCGTGGGCGACAAACTGGGGACGATCCCCGAAACAGCGCCCACCGTCCCGCTCCAGCGGGATCTGGGGCAGCAGCAGAAGACCCTGCGCCTGAAGCCTGAAGCCGCGCAGAAGGTACTGGATCTCGATCTGCGCCAAGCCAACGATCTGGCGCGCAGCCACCTCCTGCACCGCCTGCGGCTGCTGGAGATCGGCTGGGCCGCGCCGGGAGGCGGCCGGAACGCCAAGGGGACGTTCCATGAACTTTGGGAAATGCAGTGGGTGCCGGAGCTCTCCATTGCGGTGATCGCCGCCAGCCGCTGGGGAAACACCATCCTTGAAGCCGCCACCGCGAAGGCCGTAGAGCTGTCCCGTGAAGCGGACCTGCTCCGATTGGCGGAGCTGGTGAACGACATCCTGTTCGCCGACCTGCCGGACGCCGTGGGGCACGCCACCCGTATGCTGGAAGAAAAGGCCGCCACAGCCAACGATGTCGGCCAACTGCTGGAAGCCATTCCGTCATTGGCAGCCATCGCCCGCTACGGCAACGTGCGCCGAACCGACGCCGGGATGGTCGCCCGTGTCCTTGATGGCCTGATCCCCCGTGCATCCATCGGGCTGCCGGGGGCCTGCACCTCGCTGGACGACGAAAGCGCCGCCGCCATGCGCACCCGCATCATCACGGCGCACAACGCAATCCGGCTCCTTGGAAACGAAGGGCTTTGGGAAAGCTGGCTGTCCGCCCTGCACCAGACGGCCCTGCGCGACGGGATGGTTCACGAGCTGCTGCGGGGCATGGCCGTGCGCCTGCTGTTCGACGAGCAGCGCCTCCCTGTGGAAGAAACCGCCCGGCTGATGAGCCTTTCCCTGTCGGCGGCGGCCGCGCCCGCCTCGGCCTCCGCATGGATCGAGGGGTTCCTGAACCAAAGCGCGCTGGTGCTGCTGCATGACGACGCCCTGTGGGGTGTGCTCGCCAACTGGCTGGACGGCCTGAACGAGTCGCATTTTACCAATATCCTTCCCATGCTGCGCCGGACATTCTCAGGCTTTTCCGCCCCCGAACGCCGGCAGCTCGGCGAACGCGCCAAGCGCCCCGCCGGAAAGCCGATGCAGAAACAGGCCGAAACCCGTTGGGATGCGGAACGCGCGGCCCTGCCCGTCCCGTTGCTGCGGCGCGTGCTCGGCTTCACGGATCAAGCGTAACCATTTCGCTGGGATGGATGATTGCTGCGGCACGTGCTCGGCCTCACGGCACAGGCATAGCCGGATGGAGGGCGTTGGCTTCCGCATGGCGCTTCCCCAAAGGCATGGAACTCACAGGGCATACAATCAAAATGATTCAAAGGCTAACACGCTCAACGGATGGCGCCGGGCTTACGGCGGCTCCAAGGGGCGACAGGAGTTGATGATGGATACGGCTGAAGGGGAACGCTTGCGGCGTTGGCGGCTGGTGCTCGGCGAAGAGGCGCAGGCGAGCTGCGGCCTTGCCGGGCTGAGCCCCGAAGACCGGCAGATGGACGAGGCGCTGGCGGCGCTGTACGAAGCGGACAGCAGGCACAGCCTGCGGGGCGGCAGCGGGGCATCGTCGCCGCGCGTGGCCCGCTGGCTTGGGGACATCCGGCGCTTTTTCCCGTCTTCAGTGGTGCAAGTCATGCAGAAGGACGCCTTCGATCGCCTCAACCTGCACAGTATGCTGCTCCAGCCGGAAATGCTCGAAAGCGTGCAGCCCGACGTGAACCTTGTGTCCACGCTCATGTCGCTGCGGGGCATCATCCCCGAAAAGACCAAGGAAACGGCCCGGCTGGTCGTCCGCAAGGTCGTGGACGCGCTCATGAAGCAGCTTGAGGAGCCCATGCGCACGGCGGTCAGCGGCGCGCTGAACCAGGCCGTGCGCAACCGTCGCCCCCGCCATGCCGAGATCGACTGGAACCGCACGATCCGGGCGAACCTCAAGCATTGGCAGCAGGAATACCAAACCATCGTGCCGGAAACGCTGATCGGCTATGGCCGCAAATCGCAGCGCGTCCAGCGGGAAATCATCCTCTGCATCGACCAGAGCGGCTCAATGGCGTCGTCGGTCGTCTACTCCAGCATCTTCGGCGCGGTCATGGCCTCCATGCCCGCCGTAAAAACCCATCTCGTCGTGTTCGATACCGCCGTGGTGGACATGACCGAACAGCTTGACGATCCCGTCGATCTGCTGTTCGGCGTCCAGCTCGGCGGCGGCACGGACATCAACCGCGCGGTGGGCTACTGCCAGTCGCTGATCCGCGATCCGCGCAACACCATCCTTGTGCTCATTTCCGACCTCTACGAAGGCGGCGTGGAAAAGAACCTGCTCCAACGCGCCAACGAGCTCGTGCAGTCGGGCGTACAGGTCATCACCCTTCTTGCCCTGAGCAATGAAGGCGCGCCGTTCTACGACAAGGCCCTCGCCGCCAAACTCGCCGGCCTCGGCATCCCGTCCTTCGCCTGCACCCCTGACCTGTTCCCCGGCATGATGGCCGCCGCCATCCGCAAGGAGGACGTCAACCTTTGGGCCGCCAAGCAGGGTATCGTCGTTCCTAAAGGGTAACATCCATCCCCGCACGCTTTTGGAGGCGGCACCACGGTTTTCCTCCGCGCATCAACCGCCTCACATCAGCCGTATAAAAAGCCGCCCGGCCCTTCCGCAACGAAGAACCGGGCGTTTTTTCATGGCTCTGTTATAGCTTGTGGTTGTTTCATCTCCACAGTGCGGCGAAAAATACAGCCTTTTTCTCCGGTTTTCCTCTTGGCGAAATACAGGGCTAAGGCATTTTGTCGGTTATCCCTGTGGAACTTCAAGGAAAAAAGCATCAACCATTTTCTATGACACAGCCTTTTTCATCTTGCCCATGACCGGGGCCCGCCCGGTTCACGGCCTTTCGGCGTCCGGGCATTGCTGTAAGGGGCAGTCTGGGGCGATGCCTCCCAAATGAGGGGATGGGCCCCGCGCCTTCCTTTCCGCCCCTAATGATTCCGCTCCTCAGCACCTGTTTCATACGTATTTCCTTTTCCCGGTCAAGCGCCGCCGCCCCTTTTCGGATGGCTCTGTCATGGCATGTGGTTATTTCATCTCCATAGTGCGGTGAAAAATAGAGCTTTTTTCCTATTTTTCGCCTTGGTGGGATCCACAGCTAAGGCATTTTTCCGGTTATCCCTTTGGAACTTCAAGGAAAAAAGCATCAACCATTTTCTATGGCACAGCCAAGAAAAAAGCCCTCCGTTCCAATGGGGAAGGGAGGGCGGGCTTTTAGCTTTCAAAGGATGAGGGCAAATTTCAGGCAAGAACCCCGGAGGCAAAAGGCGGTTCCTGCGCAAAGCAAGGCAGGAGCTCGCGTATGCTCCAAACCGGAAAACCCGCCTGTTCCCATGCGAGGATCCCGCCTCCGAGCTGATACGCCTTGCCCGGAGCGCTTCTTTCCAAGAGATCGGCCTTGTTCCGCGTCCTATTCCCCGAACGGCAAAAAAAGACGACCGGCTTGCCGGAAAAACGGCTGTCCAGCCCGTCCCCGCGCTCCAATACATCGAGGGGAACCAGCGGGCAGCCGGGGATCGCCCGTTTGAGGAATTCCTTTTCTGTACGGACATCCACGAAAAAGGCGCCGCCATTGCGAAAAAGCGTCATGGCCTCTTGTGGGGACAATGTTTCCAACATCGGAAAAACCATTCGTTGAAGTCAGGGGAAAGGGGCGGCGTACAAGCCAAACGGCAGGGGCACGCCATGCGAAAAAGTGAGGCTCTGTTATAGTTTGTGGTTGTTTCAACTCCACAGTGCGGTGAAAATACAGCCTTTTTCTCCGGTTTTCCTCTTGGCGAAATACAGGGCTAAGGCATTTTGTCGGTTATCCCTGTGGAACTTCAAGGAAAAAAGCATCAACCATTTTCTATAACACAGCCAAAAGTAATGTCGCCCCCGAAGGCGGAAGGCCTATCGCACCTTCCGGCTCCTCCCGCCTAAGCGCACGCCATAAAACAGGGCACCCAAACGGATGCCCCGCCTTCTTTTACTTCAGGTGTTCGCCGGACAGCTTCTGCTCTCTGGAGCGCTGGGCCTTCTGCACGTTTTCCTGCAATTTTTCCAGCAGGTTCTTGCAGATAAGCTTCTGTTCCTGTGCGTATCCGCACAACTTCTTGTATTCATCCACGGAAATCCCGTGGGAGAGAAGGTGCTTTGCCGTCAGATTCTGGAATCCCCGGCCGCAGAGGCAGCACTGGACAACATCTTCCCCAATGGCTTCTTCAGGACGGACAACAAGGCTGCGTTTGGTGAATTTCTTCTTCGGCGCGGCGCTGGGGGCGGCCTCGGCAGCTTCCGGCATGGGCTCTTCAATGCTCACCTGTTCGCAAACAGGCTCTTCCATGTCCATTGCCGCCAGCTTGTTATTGGCCTGAATAAGCCCGGCTTTAAGAACGGTAAACTGTTCGATGATGAACGGGGTGGGCTGTTCGGGATATCTTTCCATAACCAGTTTCAGCAATTCGGCATCACTTATCATGTATTCACCTCCAAGTAGATTGCCTAGCAATGTAATCGACTTTTATCCCCTTGTATAGACCGTCTGGTCATAGAAGGATATTTTTTGTCTGATTACAATAAAAAATAGAACGCGGTGCAAGGAGGGTTATTCCGTTTACGAGAAGTTATCCAAGACAGAAAACCGGTTGTGCAGTCTTGCTTTGGAAACCGCAGGAGCGTTTGTCCCGTTTCCTGCAGGGGGCAGCATCATGGAGACAGGGCTTATTCCGGCAAGGCAAGGATTGTTCCAAAACCATCATCATTTGCTTGCCTTTTCATGAACCGACCTGTGTTCACAGGGAGCCTTTTTGGGGTTATGCCGTACCGTAAGATACGGAGCCCCAATATCATCATGTTCCTAACAGCCTCTTCAACGCACTCAAGCAGATCCGCATTGCAGCAAACGGTAAAAACGTTCCCTAGAAAAGATGGAAGGCGTCCATTCGGAAAAGGTATTGCGGGCTCCTTTGCCTTGCGCAATCCTAGGCTAGGATGAAGGCTTCTTTCTGCTTAGAAAAAAGCAATAGGATAATGAAAAACCTAGATTTTCTTTTAGAAACAATCCCTAGCGGGAAGCCTTCTTTCCATAATTAAAGGCTCTGTCATAGCATGTGGTTGTTTCATCTCCACAGCACGGTGAAAATCAGCCCTTTTCTCCAGTTTTCCCATTGGCGGAATCTACAGCTCAGGCATTTAGCTGGTTATTCCTTTGGAACCTTAAAAAAAGGTTCTGTCATGGTATGTGGTTGTTTCATCTCCACAGCACGCTGAAAGTACGGCTTTTTTATCCGTTTTTCCCATTGACGGAATCCACAGCTAAAACATTTTGTTGGTTATCCCTTTGGAAGTTTAAAGAGAAAAGTATCAACCATCTTCTCTGGCACAGCCTAAAGAAAAAGCATCAGCCATTTTCTCTGGCACAACCTAGGCCGTGTCGTTATTTTATATAACTATTTGAAATTATTAAAAACAATCTTTTTTGTAACTTAAAAAACAGTTAAATGATTTCAATAGATTATATCTGATTGACGACACGGCCTAGTCAAAGCCCCCCGCTTAGCTGGTGGTTTCTTGTTTCGGATACTTCGTATCCTCAACAGGCTGAAGCCCACAATGAAAAAGGATGCCCTTCCGAAACCGAAAGGGCATCCTTTTTACTATCTCGTGAAGTGCCGTACTCCGACACCGGCACGCTCAAGGTTTCTTCTGCCCAGCGCCGCCGAACAGTTCCCGGTACTCCTCGTCAAACTCTTCAAAGGACAGGGGCACTGGCTTCCCTTTCGCGGCACCGGCCCTCGCATGGACAAGCGAAGGGATCACGTCGGAAACGTCGTTGAACCCGTCCCGTGTATATGAAATTTCCACAGGACGCCCATTCCGCCAGAACCGGCAGATTACGGGATACGTTTCGTCAGGATTCCTGATCACATCGCAGACCATGCCGTACCCGTACGCGGCATCCAACACGCTGTCTCCGGCGATAAACCCCATATCGGCCTCCCTTCAGCCCGTCCCTTGCCGCTTGCGGCGCCGAAACGGGAAGATGGCTCCTTCATACGGCCTTCCGCCCCAAAAAGGAAGCCGTCAGGCTCCAAGTTCCTTGCGCTTGCGCCAGAGCGTCACGGTGTTGATTCCAAGCAGTTCGGCGGCCCGCTCCATGCTGACGCCGAGTCCGAGCACACGCCGGATGTGTTCCGCTTCCAACTCGCGCAGGGTCAGGATATGCGGCCCCTCATCCGGGCCGGGCCGCATCCCTTCCCCGGCGGTCAGCGCGGGCGGCAAATCAGCCAGCGTCACTTCGCGCCCGGCGGCGAGCAGCGCGACCCGCTCCATGACGTTCCGCAGTTCCCGGACGTTGCCGGGCCAGCCGTACCTCAACAGCGCCTGACGCGCGGCCTGAGACAGGGTGGGCGGTGTGCCGTACTTGGCGGAAGCGGAACGCAGTAGCTTCGCGGCGAGGGGTTCGATGTCCTCAGGGCGCTCCCGCAGCGGCGGAACCGTACATTCAAAGACGTTCAGCCTGTAGTACAGATCTTCGCGGAACGCCCCGGACTTCATCATGGCGGCAAGATCCCGGTTTGTCGCGGCAATGATGCGCACGTCCAGCCGGATGGGTTTGTTGTCCCCGACCCGCTCAATGACTTTATCTTCAAGGAAACGCAGCAACTTGGACTGTGCCGTAGCCGAAAGCTCCCCGATTTCGTCAAGGAACAGGGTGCCGCCTTCCGCCAGCTCGAATTTGCCGGCCTTATCGCGCACCGCCCCGGTAAAAGCCCCCCGAACGTGCCCGAATACTTCGGATTCAAAAAGGTTTTCCGCAATTGACGTGCAGGTTACTTCCACAAAAGGCTTGTCCGCCCGCGCCGATCTCCTATGGATGGAGCGAGCCAGCTCAGTCTTGCCCGATCCCGTCTCGCCGGACAGCAGCACGGTGGCATCGCTCGGCGCGATCCGTTCCACGACGGACTGGAGCGCCTGGCATTTCGGCGAAGTCAGCCCGTCAAACCAGTCGCCGGAACCGGCCCGCAAGCGCGAGTTTTCCCTCTGGAGGTCTACCAGCATCTCTATCTTGCGGATGAGGTGTTCCAACTGTTCGGTGGAGAATGGTTTCGGCAGATAATCGTAGGCCCCGGCTTTGATGGCGGACACGGCGTTTTCGTATGAGGCGAAAGCGGTCATGACCACGCAGATCATCTCAGGCCAGCGCGCATGCGCATCCCGCACCAGCTCCACCCCGGACATGCCTTCCATGCGCATGTCCGTCAGCAGCAAGTCCGCGCCCTTCTCTTCCAGCGCCTTGATTGCCGCTTCCGCGCTCTCCACGCCCACGGGTTGGCAACCCATCATTTTCAGGCCAAGCATCAGCGTCCGTACGATCCCCGGATCGTCGTCCGCCACCAGAACTCGCAGCATGTGGGACTCCTTATGAGGATGAATGGGGGAGGGGAGAGGAAACCTTTCTGGAGAAAGGTTTCCTCTCCCCTCCCCCAAGCCCCCTCCTCTCTCCTTCCCAAGACTTTCCTATGCGGGCATCAGCCTGTTCCTCCATGCGGGAACGGGCCGACCGTAATCTGTTCGTTATCGCAAAAAGGCCATCGGCTCAAATCGGCGGCAACGGCCCTCGGCGCAGG
Organism: Bilophila sp.; assembly: GCF_057864385.1. NCBI lineage: Bacteria > Pseudomonadati > Thermodesulfobacteriota > Desulfovibrionia > Desulfovibrionales > Desulfovibrionaceae > Bilophila > Bilophila sp. The sequence goes on from NZ_DBMAFI010000006.1 coordinate 60,461, forward strand.
CTTATCCCGGATTCGGGCTGATTGCCGCAACGCCGGGCACCTGTACATTTCCACCTTCGGCTGCCTAAAGATGTTATCCTCTTTCCGGCAGGATGAATCTTTTCGTAACCCAAAGCCCCGGAATGGGGATTCGGTACGTATGAGAAATATGGCTGTGTTATAGAACATGGTTGATGCTTTTTTCCTTGAAGTTCCACAGGGATAACCGGCAAAATGCCTTGGCCGTGGATCCCGCCAAGGGGAAAACCGGAAAAAAAGGCTGTCTTTTCACCGCACTGTGGAGATGAAACAACCACAAACTATAACAGAGCCAAAAAGATTCGGAACGGGAGGATACGGAAGGAGGGGGAAGGGGTGTCCCTTCCTTCAGAAAGTTTCCCCCATCCCCAATGCCTCTGCCCCTTCCTCTACTTCGCCAACGGCAGCAGCACGGTAAAGACGGCCCCCCCTCCGGGGTTCCGCGCATAACGGATCACGCCGCCGTGCGCCTCCACAATGTCACGGGTGATCGCCAGGCCGAGCCCGACCAGCCCTTCGCGCGTCCCGGCCGTCCGCCCGTGCGAGAACGGCTCGAACAGACGCGCCTCCAGATCCGGCGGAATCCCCGGCCCATCGTCTTCCACCCGAAGGACGGCATCGTCCTCTTCCTGCGTGATGACGATCCGTACCGTGGAACCCACGGAACCGACGCGCAGGGCGTTGGACACCAGATTCGACAATACCCAAGCGAACCGTTCGGTATCAATGGTCACGGGAATGTCTGTTTCGGGCATGTCCAAAAGAAGGCGTTCGCCGGACTCGCGGGCCACCAGTTGGAAGGGGATCAGCCACTCGCGCACGCGCTCGACGAGATCCACCGTATCGGGGACAAGCTGGAGCGCCGAGGGGCTCATACGGGCGATTTCCATAAACTGCCGGGCCACGGTACGCAGCCGGGCGGCATCCTGCCCCACAGTCTCCACCAGCATGGACATCTCCTCGTCCAGCCCCGGACGCCGGGCCATGAGATCCGCCGCCAAACCAAGGGACTGCATGGGGGTCTTCAACTCGTGGGAAATCCAGTCCATCATCTCCGAACGCAGCCCGTAGCGCCGCCGCTTCTCGGTCACGTCGCTCAGGAGAAACACCTGCCCCGTCACCGCGCCCTTGTTGTTGAGCAGGCTCCGCCGGCGTCCGGCATAAATGCGTTCCTCGCCGCCGACGCGCAGGGTAATTTCCTGCTTGCCCTGCATGTCGTCGCGGAGGCCGTCCCGCAGGGCCATGTAGTTGGGCGCGCTGGTGGACAAATCCTTCCACGGCATGCCCTGCACATCATCTTTGGCCAAGCCGAGGAGCGAAAGCATACGGCGGCTGACCAGCATGACCTCCCCTGCGGCGTTCAGCACCAACACCCCGTCCTCGACAGACTCAAGGATCACCTCAAGTTTCCGCTTTTCCACGACCAGCTTGTGCACGTTCAGCTTGTCCAGTTCCCCAAGGCGATCCCACAGACGGGACAGCTCGTCGAACAACAGCCGCACTTCCAGCGTCTGCGGCTCCGGCAGATGGAGCTTCCGCCCAAGCTGCGGACGATCGCGGAACAGTTCCGCCACCCGCCGCAGCGGATGGGCCAGACGCTCCGCCACGCTGTCCGCAAGGAGAAAGGCCCAAAACGTGCCGAGCAGGAACGCCGCCGCCGTCACCGCCATCATAATGTCGCGGAACCGGGCGTTCTTGCTGAGCCGCAGGAACATGCCCCGTTCGTTGACCTGAACAAGAGCGTCGATGCTGGCGTGCAGGCCCCGGTAATTGGCGTCGTCCGGGTTCAGGCGGTACGCATCCCATGAGGCTTGAAGCTCCGCAATGACCTTCCGCTCGGCCTCTTCGGTAATGTTGCTGGAGGCCTGCTCCAGCGTGTCGGCAAACCGTTTCTCCCAGCCGATCATATCGGTGTCGCGGTATAGCCCAGGGAACCGGATGCCGTTCATGGCCCGTACCATCTCCTGCGCGTAGGCGATGGAATCATAGTTCATGCGGATAAGTTCCGAGGGGACGCGCCCCGCAATGGTGATGCCGATCACCATCAAGACCCCGAGCGCCCCGAACAGCAGCACGAGACGCAAAAACGAACGGCGTATCCGCTTGTGCATAGTGGGAAGAACAATCATGACGCGCTCACTTGATATACTTCGGGGTAACGTTGGCGACGTGCACATCCACGCCTACGGCCTCATACAGGAAATCCAGCAGGAACGAGCCGCGCAGCCGTTCCCGCAAGGGCGACAGCCGCGACTTGCCGAAAATCGCGTGCCGCACGTTGCGTTCGCTGGCGAAATTCACCAGCGTTTCGGCGATGTCCACGCCTTCAAGCTGCACCACTTCCGCGCCAAGCCTCGTCGCCAACTGCAGGTTGTACTGAAGCTGGCGCTGAATGCCCGCATCTATGCGGGTCGGGCTTTCCTGCGGCCTGCGGACATACACCACATAACACGGCGATCCGAGCTGGTTCGCCATGCGCACGCCGCGGCGGATAAGCGATTCGGCATCCGTGGGCGAGGAACTTAGGGCCACCATGACCGCTTCCACCGCATACCCGGCCAGAGCGGGCTTGAGGAGCTCCTGCGCCTCGATCTTGCGGACCTGATCCCCCGATGCCTCGCGCAGGCACAGCTCGCGGAGAAAGGACAGGTTCTCGTACGTGAAGAAACTCGACAGCGCCCGTTCAGCCTGTTGCGGCGCGTAAATCTTGCCCTGCCGGAGGCGCTCGCGGAGCTCCTCTTTGGTCACGTCCACGTTGACGACCTGATCGGCGCGCCGCAGGACAGTATCCGGGATGCGCTCCCGGACGGCGATGCCGGTGGCCTCTTCCACGCGTGCCGCCACGGATTCCAGATGCTGCACGTTGATGGTTGAAATGACGTTGACGCCCTGCGCCAGCACTTCAAGCACATCCTGGTAGCGCTTGGCGTTCTTGGAGCCGTCGGCGTTGGTATGGGCCAGCTCGTCCACCAGCACGACCTGCGGCTTACGGGCAAGGATGGCCTCGGCGTCCATTTCGTGGAATACGGCGTCCCCCACACGCCATTCGCGGGGAGGTACGGCTTCCAGATGCTCGGAGAGCGCCATCGTCTCAGGGCGGTCGTGAGGTTCGAGATACCCGATCACCACATCCACATGCTGCTGTTTCAGGCGCAGCCCCTCCTGCAGCATGGCGTAGGTTTTCCCCACGCCAGCCGCGTACCCCAGATAGATTTTAAGGGATCCTTGCCGCTTACGTTCGATGAGTTCCGCAAAACCATCCATGACCATCCTCCCGACACGGAAAGTGCTTCTTTCCTCGCCCGGTTACTGGAGTTCGTCAAGAGCCAGATTGAGGCGCAGCACATTGACCTTTGGTTCACCCCACACGCCCCATTCCGGGCCTTCCACATGGCCGCGGACGAGCTTTTCCACCGTTTCCAGGGACAGGCCGCGGGCTTCGGCCACGCGCCGGGCCTGCATCAGGGCCGCTTCCGGGGAAATGTGGGGATCAAGGCCGCTTCCCGAAGCGGTCAGCATATCCACGGGCAGCACGCCTTCGGGTCGTTCGGCACGCAGCTCCTGTTCCGAAGCCCGCACGCGCTCGGCCAGCGCCTTGCTGGTGGGGCCATAGTTGGAGCCGGAAGACGAACCGGCGTCATACCCGGCGGCTGAGGGGCGGGGGTGGAAATATTTCGCGCTGGAAAACGGCTGCCCGATGAGGGCGGAGCCGACGATCGCGCCGTCCCGCAGGATCAGCGAACCCGCCGCTTCCTTAGGGAAGAAGGCGTTGGCCACCCCGGTGACGAGCAGCGGGTAAGCGGCGCATAAAAGCACGGCAAGGCACAGCGTGGACAAAACGGACTGACGAATGAGCTTGAACATGACGTAGCTCCTTATGTGAAAAAGGAACCTGAAGGGACATCCGCGGAGGAGAACGTCCTGTTGGAGAGGAACGAACGCCCCTTCAGGTGATGCGTACCGCGCGGCTAGACGAGGCCGACGGCGGAAATCACGATGTCGATGAGCTTGATGCCGATGAACGGGGCAATGACGCCGCCGAGCCCGTAGACCAACAAGTTGCCGCGCAGGACCGAAGCCGTGGAACGGGGACGGTAGCGCACGCCCTTGAGCGCCAGCGGGATGAGCAGGATGATGATCAGGGCGTTGAAGATCACCGCGGACAGGATGGCGCTCTGCGGCGTGGACAGGTGCATGACGTTCAGTGCGCCGAGTTCCGGCAGGGCCGCCATGAACAGCGCCGGGATGATGGCGAAGTACTTGGCCACGTCGTTGGCGAGGCTGAACGTGGTAAGCGCGCCGCGGGTGATCAGGAGCTGCTTGCCGATCTCCACGATCTCAATGAGCTTGGTGGGGTCGGAGTCGAGATCGATCATGTTCCCGGCTTCGCGGGCGGCCTGCGTGCCGGTGTTCATGACCAGCCCCACGTCGGACTTGGCCAGAGCCGGGGCGTCGTTGGTGCCGTCGCCGGACATGGCCACGAGGCGGCCTTCCTTCTGGAGCTCCAGAATGAGCTGCAGCTTGTCTTCGGGCTTGGCTTCGGCAAGGAAGTCGTCCACCCCCGCCTCCGCAGCGATGGCCTGCGCGGTGAGGCGGTTGTCGCCCGTGATCATCACGGTCTTGATGCCCATGGCCCTGATGCGGTCGAAACGGTCGCGCATGCCGGGCTTGACCACGTCCTTGAGCTGGATGACGCCGAGCAAGCCCCGCGTGGAGGAGGCCACCACCAGCGGCGTGCCGCCTTCGCGGGCCACGGGCTCGACAAGGGCATCCAATTCCTCACGGCGTTCGGGAAGCCCAAGTGAACGCACCCACCGCAGCACGGAATCGGTCGCCCCCTTGCGGAGCTGTTCCCCAGCGGCGTCCACGCCGCTCATGCGGGTTTCCGCCGTGAACGGCACGCTGGCCACATCCTGCGGCAGCCCATGCATGGACACGCCGAGGGTGTTCCCCAATTCCACGATGGAACGGCCTTCCGGGGTTTCGTCGCCGGAGGAGGCGAGACAGGCCGCCTTCATCATTTCGTCGGCATTCACGCCGGGCAGGGGCAGGAACGCCGAGGCCATGCGGTTGCCGAGCGTGATCGTCCCGGTCTTGTCGAGCAGCAGCACGTCCACATCCCCGGCGGCCTCCACCGCGCGGCCCGAAAGGGCCAGCACGTTGCGCTGAAGCAGGCGATCCATCCCGGCAATGCCGATGGCGGCGAGCAGGCCGCTGATCGTGGTCGGGATGAGGCACACCAGCAGCGCCACCAGCACGACCATATCAATGTTGATGCCGTGATAAAGGCCCAGCGGCTTCAGGGTGACGACCACCAGCATGAAGATGAGGGTCAGCCCGGCAAGCAGGATGTTCAAGGCGATCTCGTTGGGGGTCTTCTGCCGTTCCGCGCCTTCGACAAGCGCGATCATGCGGTCGAGGAAGGACTTGCCCGGCTCCTGCGTGACCCTCACGATGATGCGGTCGGAAAGCACGGTAGTCCCGCCGGTAACCGCACTGCGGTCGCCGCCGGACTCGCGGATGACCGGAGCCGACTCGCCGGTGATGGCGGACTCGTCCACGGCGGCCATGCCTTCGACGACCGTGCCGTCGGCGGGGATCATGTCGCCCGCCTCCACGACCACATGGTCGCCGGGGGCCAGATCGGAAGCGGATACGGCTTCTGCGGTTCCGTCCGGCAGCAGCCGGTGCGCGACGGTATCCGTGCGGGCGCTGCGGAGCGTGTCGGCCTGCGCCTTGCCCCGCCCCTCGGCCAGCGCCTCGGCGAAGTTGGCGAACAGCACGGTGAACCACAGCCACAGGGAAATCTGGCCGCTGAATCCGGCGTCCGTACCGGCCGCCACGCGGGAGAAGAAGGAAGCCGTCGTAAACACGCAGCCGACGGCGACCACGAACATGACGGGATTGTGCGCGAGCATGCGCGGATCGAGCTTGCGGAAGGCGTCCTTGGCGGCCTGAACGTACAGCGAAGGCGCGGTTTCCTGAGAATGGTGACGCATATGAAAAATCTCCTTGGGCGGGCCGGAGGAAGGAGGCGGGGTTAGCCCCATTCCCCGGCGGGGCTAACCCTGCCCCTGTCGGGGAGAAGGGTTCCCCCGGCCCCCTTCGGCCCTGTGCCTGCCCTATTCCCAGCAGGCTCGGATTGAATCAATCAGTTGGTGTTCCCTTCGCCGCCCTTAAAACATCATTCCCCGCATCATCTGGAACTGTTCCACGATGGGGCCGAGGGACAGGGCGGGCAGATAGGTCAGCGCGCCCACGATGAAGATGATCCCAAGCAACAAGAGGCCGAAGGTAGGCCCTTCCACAGGGAAGGAGGAATCCGAAAGCGGACGCTTCTTGCGCGCGGCGAGGGAACCCGCCACCACGAGCATGGACAGCATCACCCCAAAGCGGCCAATGAACATGGCGAGGGCCAGCAGGACGTTCCATACGGGCACGTTGGCGGAAAGCCCCGCAAAGGCGCTCCCGTTGTTCTGCGCCCCGGACGTGAAGGCATAAAGGATTTCGGAAAGGCCATGCGCCCCGGCATTGTTCAGCGCGCCCGTCCCCCACGAACTCACCGCCGCCACGGCGGAGAAGCACAGGATCGGCGTGGCGCAGGCCAGCAGCGCCACCATGCACCATGTGATCTCCCGGCCTTCGATACGCTTGCCGAGATAGTCGGGGGTGCGGCCTACCATCAGGCCGGCGATGAACACGGTCAGCAGGATGAACAGGACCATGCCGTACAGGCCGGAACCGACGCCGCCGTAGATGATCTCGCCGAGCAGCATGTTGAACAGCACCAGCATACCGCCGAGCGGCGTCAGGCTGTCGTGCATGGCGTTGACCGCGCCGCAGGAGGCGTCCGTGGTCGCCGTTGCGAACAGCGAAGTGCCGAACACGCCGAACCGGACTTCCTTGCCCTCCATGTTGGGCACGGCCCCGCCAGCAGCCTGCTGCAGGAGGTGCGTGCCGTACAGTTCGCTGAAATAGATCCACAGCACGCCGCCGATGAACAGGGCCAGCATGACGGCCCAGACCGTCCACGCGTGGCGGCGGCTGCCTACGGCCTCCCCAAGGAAGAACACCAGCGCGCTCGGGATGATCAGGATGTAGAAAGACTGGAGGAAGCTGGACAGCGCCGTGGGGTTTTCAAAAGGATGCGCGGCGTTCACATTGAAGAAGCCGCCCCCGTTGGTTCCGAGCAGCTTGATTGGAATCTGCGACGCGACGGGCCCGGTGGCGATGAACTGCTTCCCGCCCTCAAGCGTGGCCGCGGTAACGCCCGCGTCGAAATTCTGAACCATGCCCTGCCAAAGCATGAGCAGCGCCCCGATGATGCTCAAAGGCAGCAACACGTACAGCGTGATGCGCACGAGATCGGCCCAGAAGTTGCCGATGGACGAAGATTCGTTGCGGGCGATGCCGCGCACGACCGCGGCGCACACGGCGATGCCGACGCCTGCGGAAACGAAATTCTGATACGTCAGGGCCACCATCTGCGAAAAATGGCTCACGGTGGTTTCCCCGCCGTAGGACTGCCAGTTCGTATTCGTCAGGAAGCTGACCGCCGTATTCAAGGCCAAATGCCACGAAAGGCCGGGGAAGCCCTGCGGATTCAACGGCAGCTTATCCTGGAAAAGCAGCACCCCGAACGTGAGCAGGAACCCCGCAAGGGAAAACCCGATGACGCTGACGGCGTACTGGCCCCACGTTTGTTTTTCGTCGGGATGGATGCCGGACAGCGTATAGACGCCCCGCTCCACCGGCCCTAGGACGGGATGCAGGAAGGTGCGGCGGCCGGAAAAAACCTGATGGACATAACGCCCCAACAGCGGGCTGAGCGCCGCCAGAAGGCAAATGAACAGGACAAGCTGCAACAGGTCTCGCAGGATCATGCCGTCCTCCTAAAACCGTTCCGGCTTGAACAGCGCGTACAGCATATATGCAAAAAGGCCTACCGCGCAGGCAAGGCCAACAAAATCAAACCAATCCATGACAAGCTCCTTGAATGTGGCGCGGGACGGCAGTGCTTCCGGCCCGCAGGATTTCAAGAGCCAGTATCCAAGGGGTGTGCCAAAATATATAGCCAATGATTTTATAGCGTTAAAAAAACAAGCACGCGCGAGATCATTACATAATGCAATCATGCGTTGCAAAACGCATGGAAACCGGCCCGCCTTTTTCCTGCAAAATGAAAAGCGACGGGGGCAAAAAACACCGTGTTCGGAGCCCGGAAATCCCCCATACCGGCAGACTGCCCCTCAGGAAGGCATCACCAGCCGGATGGATTGCAAAACGCAAGCCCTCCGAGGCGGACGATACGAATATCCCTCATATCTCTTTGTACCTCATGACGATTCACAACTTGGGCTCATGCGTCAGATCCCCGCGCAACGCCGCCCATGTGCATACGCCTTTCGCTCGTCATGGAGAGGCCCGCATAAGCTCCACCGCCGCGCCTCTCTTTTTTTGCGCAAGGCATCCCAAAAGGTTTGTCATAGGATGCGGCGGCTTCATTGCCACTGTATGGTGAAAGTATAGCCCGTTTATCCAGTTTTCCGTCGGCGGGCCCATGACTGAGGCATTTGGCGGCTATCCCTTTGGGGCTTCAAGAAAGGAAAATCACCCCCTTGCTGTCCCATGATCCCCAAAAGGCCGGATACTTCCGGCCTTTTTTCTCTGGTTCCGTCATGGAATGTGGCTGTTTTTCACAGCATGGTGAAAATACAGCCTTTTTCTCTAATTTCGCACCAAAGGGCTCCATAGCTGAGGCGCTTTATTGGTTATTCCTTTGGAATTTCAAGGCTGTGTTATAGAAAATGATTGATGCTTTTTTCCTTGAAACTCCAAAGGGATAACCGGAAAAAAGCCTTAGCCGTGGATCCCGCCAAGGGGAAAACTGGAAAAAAGGCTATACTTTTCACCGCACTGTGGAGTTGAAACAACCACATACTCTAACAGAGCCAATTTCAAAAGGCTGTGCCATAGGAAATGGTTGATGCCTTATTTCTTGAAACGCCAAGGGAATACCCAACAAAATCCCCCAACCATAGAGTCCGTCAGCGGGAAAGTGAGGGAAAAAGCCTCTCTTTTCACCATATTGTGGAGTTGAAACAACCACATTCCCTGACAGAGCCTTTCAAAAAAAACGCATCACCCGTTTCCTATGACACGGCCTTTTCTTCCAACAGCATTCCTCACCAGACGGGCTATTGCCCTTCGGGAGCCTTCTCCTCGACGGCGATTTCACCGAAACGGGCCTCATATTCACGGAGGCTTTGGATAAGGGTCAGCGTCAGGCGTTTGGCCGTACGGGGCGTCATGGCGATACGCTCCAGCATGTCGGCGGTGACGACGCCCTTCACGCCCGGCTCGGAGGAAGGATCGGTCAGGCTGACGCCAAAGGAAACCAGCACGTCATCCTGCGAATAACGAACCTGAAAGGCATTGGCGTAAGAAGTGCCCATTTTCTCGGTATGTACGTTCAGGCGTACCTGTTGTTCTTCGGACATGGCGGTTCTCCACGGTTGAAGGTGTCGGATTACGTGCCGGATATTCCGGCGCGCTGTTCCTCAGATACCAGAAAGCCCCGCCGGAGGAAATCGGCGAAGCCCCTTCAAAACGGGCTCCGCGACAGGCGAGGAGCATTCCTTCATTTATATTCCTTGACGCAGGAAAACCCCTTGCCGAGGACGTTCAGCGTGTTCTCGATGATGACGAACGCCTGCTTGTCGTGCCGGAAAATGAGCTCCTCCAACAGCCGGATCTGGTAGTTTTGCACGACGGTCAGCAGCACGGGCCGCTGTTGGCCGGTAAAGCCGCCGGAACCGGACAGGAGCGTGGCCCCCCGGTGCAGATGCGTCAGGATGTCCTCACGGATCGCGGCATGCTGCGTGGAAATGATCAGCACCATTTTCCGCTGGTTGAAGATGGTCGAAACGTAGTCCATCACCTTGGAGTACACAAAAATCATGATCAGCGAATACAGCATGCTGTCCGGGTTATACATGGAAAAGGCCAGTACAAACAGCGTGATGTTGTACAGCAGGCTGAATTGCCCGACGCTGATGCCGTACCGCTTGTGCAGGGCGATGGAAATAATGGTCAGCCCGCCATCGCAGCCGATGGAGTGCAGGACGATGCCGAGCCCAAGCCCGCAGATGCAGCCCGCGGCGATGCTCGCAAGGATCGGATCGGTGATGTTGATGGACATCTCCAGATACTGCGTGGCCACGGAGACCACCGCCAGCCCGTACAGGCTGTACAGGAAAAAGCGCCGCCCCACGAACAGCCAGCCCGCAATGAATATGGGGACGTTGAGCAGCACATTCCACACGGCCGGGCTCAGGGTTTCCGTCATGTAATTGATCAGAAGCGCCGTCCCGAACACGCCGCCGGAAATGAACATATGGGGAATGGCGATGGCTTTCACGCCGAGTGCGAACAGGCCGCACCCAAGGGTCAGCAAAAAGAGATTCCAAGGAATGCCCCTCGCAAAGGTACGAACGGCGGCAGAGACCATACTTTCTCCGAAACAAAAGGTTATGCCCTCCGTGGGGCGTGCTCACACCATGCCGAGTTTTTCCAATGCCTGAAGCTGGTTGGAAGGAACATTCAGCATCGCTCAAAATTCAGGATAACCATATGTAAAAATCATATTTATTCTTTGTCCATGTGAACAGTCCCTCAACGGGCCCGGCAAAAGGCATCATTGTCTTTCCGCTCAGGGATTATACCTGCATCATATATGCTGACAACACAAGGAGGCACCATGCGACCCCTCACCCCCGACGAAGAACAGGTCATCGCCCACGGCGCTACGGAACCCCCGTTCAGCGGGCGCTACTGGAACCATAAGGCCGACGGCACCTATGCCTGCCGACGCTGCGGCGCTGCGCTTTACCGCTCCGGCGACAAGTTCGATTCCGGGTGCGGCTGGCCGTCCTTTGACGACGCCGTGCCCGGTTCCGTGCTCCGCCGCCCCGATCCGGACGGCCACCGGACGGAAATCGTCTGCGCCGCCTGCAACGCCCATCTGGGGCATGTTTTTGAAGGCGAACGCTTCACCCCCAAAAATACGCGTCATTGCGTCAATTCCTTGTCGCTTGAATTCATACCGGAAAAAACATCGGAATGCACGGAGGAGGCCATCTTCGCGGGCGGCTGCTTCTGGGGGGTGGAGGACGCTTTCCAGTCCGTCCCCGGCGTCCGTGATGCGGAGTCTGGCTATACGGGCGGCACGGTGCCGAACCCCACCTATGAACAGGTCTGCACGGGCAAAACCGGACACGCCGAAGCGGTTCGCGTAACCTACGATCCGGCAAAGGTTTCTTTCGAGGAACTCGCCCGCCTGTTCTTTGAAATCCATGATCCTGCCCAAATCAACAGGCAGGGCCCGGATGTCGGCACACAATACCGTTCAGCGATTTTCTACAAAGATGAGCGGCAGAAAGCCACAGCCCTTTCCCTCATGGAAAAGCTCAGGGAACGCGGCTATGCGGTGGCCACCGAACTGCTCCCGGCCTCCGCCTTTTACCCCGCCGAAGCGTACCATCAGGATTTTGCGGCCCGTACGGGCAGAGGCGGCTGCCATTTCCGCGTACCCCGCTTCGGAGAATAAGCAGGGGAAGCATCCCCTGCCCCTTCCACATCAAAAGAAAAGGCCCGAGCATCACGGGCCTTTTGCCTTTGGCTGTGCCATAGAAAATGGTTGATGCCCTTTTCCTTAAAGTTCCAAAGGAAGAACCGGCAAAATGCCTTGGCTATGGATTCCGCCAAGGGGAAAACTGAAGGAAAAGGCTGTATTTTCACCACACTGAGGAGATGAAACAACTACATGCCATAACAGGGCCCTGACCTTTTAGCATATGAAAACCAGAAGGCCTTCATCGCGCGCCTTCCCCTCTTCGGGCCGAGACGACAAGCCAAAACGGAAGGCTGTATCATAGAAAACGGTTGATGTTTTATTTCCTTGAAATTCCAAAGGAATAACCAATAAAATCCCCCAATCACAGAGCCCACCAACGGAATGCTTGGAGAAAAAGCATATATTTTCAGTATATTGCTGAAACAAAGCAACCATGTACTCTGACAGAGCCAAACGGAAAATCCGGTGACTCCCTTGTGCATCTCCGTGCAATAAAAAAAGCTGATTCAACACTTGAATCAGCTTTAAAAATCTGGTGGAGCTGGACAGAATTGAACTGACGACCTCTTGAATGCCATTCAAGCGCTCTCCCAACTGAGCTACAACCCCATGCGTGAGAAGGCTTCTATAGGAACTGGCCCCCAAAGTCAAGCGGTCTCGGCAAACTTTTTCCCAAGGCTGTGCCATAGAAAATGGTTGATGCTTTTTTCCTTGAAGTTCCAAAGGGATAACCGACAAAATGCCTTAGCCCTGTATTCCGCCAAGAAGAAAACCGGAGAGAAAAGGCTGTATTTTCACCGTACTATTGAGATGAAGCAACTACATACTATGACAGAGCCTTTCCCAAAACAACTTATATCCAGCCGAGAGCCAGCCATTCCGGGGGAAAACGCCTGCCCCACCGCAGGGCTTTGCCAAGAATGCCGCCCATGAAACGCCGCCTTCTTCCGCACTTTCTGAAAGAGCTTTCAAAAGAAGGCCATGCACAGCAAACGGTTGCTGTTTTATTTGGCTGTGTCCTAGAAAATGGTTGATGCTTTTTTTCTTGAAGTTTCAAAGGAATAACCAACAAAATGCCTTAGCCATAGGTTTCGCCAAGGGGAAAACTGGAGAAAAAGTCTGCATTTTCATCGTGTTGTGGAGATAAAGCAACCATATACTATGACAGAGCCTTTTATTTTGGCCCTGCCATATGGGATATGCTTGTCCCATCCCCACAGCATGATGGAAAATACGGCCTTTTTCTCCAATGTTTCCGTTGGCGGGCCCTATGGCTGAGGCACTTTGCTGGTTATCCCTTTGGAACGCCAAGGATAAAGCATCAACCGTTTCCTGAGGCACGGCCTTCCAAGGAAATGCCAGCAACACACCTTAGCCAAATCTCTTTTCTGCGGAAAAGCTGGAGAGAAAAGGCCGTATCTTCATAGGCTACGGCAATGCAGCCGCCGCATTCCATGACGGCGCACAAAAAGAAAGGGTTCGTATCACTACGAACCCTTGAAATCTGGTGGAGCTGGACAGAATTGAACTGACGACCTCTTGAATGCCATTCAAGCGCTCTCCCAACTGAGCTACAACCCCATGCGTGAAGAAGTCTTTAGCGAATCTTGGAATGAAAGTCAACCGTTTTTTTCGCACTCCCCCAAAACAGCCTCCAAAGCTCCTCTAAAAGATACGCCTTCTTCACCGTCATTTTTACGGAAGGCTGAATCATAGGAAATGGTTGTTGCTTTATTTCTTGAAATCCCACAGGAATAATCAATAAAATGCCTCAACCACAGAGCCTGCCCCAAAAACTAGATAAAAAATCTGTATTTTCACCATATTGTGAAAATAAAACAACCACATCCTATGTCAGAGCGTTACGGAATGTTTGCCCTTCCCAAACAGCCCCTCTCCCCAAGCCGAAAGGCCCGCACACGCTTTTCCTTTCAGCATCTTGCCAAACAAGGATTCGACAACTCCCAAAACCTTGAGGGAGGACGAGGCCGTGGCGTCATTCAGTATATAACTATTTGAAATTATTTAAAATAATATTTTTGTAACTTTAAAAAATAATTTAATTATTTCAATCTATTATATAATTAACAATATGACCTAAAGGGCGTGGGGAAGAGAAAGAAAGAAAGAAAGAAAGAAAGAAAGAAAGAAAGAAAGAAAAGAGAAAACCATGAGGGGGGCTTCCCCTTTTCAGAAAGCCCCCCTCCCTTCATCACATGAAAACTACCGTTCCTGCGCGGCGATCCAGCTCATGGCCTCGCGCAGATCCAGCGTGCCCTCGTAAATGGCCCGTCCGCTGATTGCGCCTTCAAGGTTCGCGGATACCGACAACGGATACAGCGCCTTCACGTCATCCAACGTGGCGACGCCTCCGGCGGCAATCACCGGCACCTTGCTCGTCCGGGCCAGATGCGTCAGGGCAGACACGTTCACGCCGGTCTGCATCCCGTCGCGCTCAATGTCCGTATAAACAAGGAACGCCGCGCCGTCTTCAGCCAGACGGGGAACCACGTCATCCACCGTATACGGCGTATCCCCCACCCAGCCGCGGGTCTTCAGGCGTCCGTTTTCCGCATCCAGCGAAACGCCGATACGGCCGGGACAGGCATGGCACAGAGCCGCGAAACGGGCGGGATCTTCCAGAGCCAACGTCCCGATGATCAGCCGGGCCACACCCGCATCAAGCCAGCGATGGGCGGTTTCCTCGTCACGGATGCCGCCGCCAAGCTGTACCGGGATGGAAAGGGCTTCACAAATCCGGCGCACCAGATCCGTATTCGGCGACACGCCTTCAAACGCGCCGTCCAAATCCACAAGATGCAGGAACTTCGCGCCCTGCTCCTGCCATTGCAGCGCCGCCGCAACCGGATCGTCGGAAAAGACCGTGGAGTCGTCGGCACGCCCGCGCCTGAGGCGCACGGCCTGCCCCCCTTTGATATCCACCGCGGGAAAGAGGATCATAAACCGAACTCCTTGATCATCTTCTGCATCCCTTCCATCGCCAGCTCCTGCGCCGTGAGCCACTTGGCGCCGCGCTTGAAGAACGTATCGAAGTTCATCAGGTTGTCGCTCAGGCCGACCTGCTTTTCCTTGAAGTGGGAACGGGACACCAAAGCGCCGCCGGGTTCGCGCACGTCGATCAGGTAAAAGTCGATATTCACGGCGGCGGACGTCGTCACCCCCGCGCTGCTCCCGGCCCGTTCACGCCAGTCGAGGATTTGCGGGACGATGAGCAGATCCACGCCCATGTCCTTCCCGATCTTGGCCCAATAGGCCAGCGCGCCATTGCGTTCGCGGGGATCCGCGCCCCCGGCCTTGGGGATGAACACATACGAACGGTGCGTCGTGGTCTTCAAAAGCTTCATGAGTTCTTCATTGAACGTGGCCACAGCCTGATCCGAGGCCAGCACGCGATCCTCAGGGATGAATCCCGCAAGCAAATCAGTCGTCCCCTTGGGCTGTTCCACGCCGACGACGCCGACCTTCAAGTCGGGAAGATCGGGAGCGTCGGGCGTCATCTTCTGACAGGCCGCAAGCAGGGATATGGACACGGCCAAAACCGCGAGGCAGAAAAAACGGCGGGTCAGTCTGCTCATCAGTCGAGACTCCCTTTGGTGCTCCGCACCACGTTACCGGTGAGGGAAACGGCCTGAGCCAAGGCAAGCCCCAACCCCTTAGCCGCGGATTCCAACAAATGATGCCCGTTCCTGCCGTACAGGAACGCGACATGCACGTTCATGCGGGCGGCGGCGGCAAAACTCTTATAGAATTCGCGCCAGACGTCTCGTTCCTCGCCCGCAAGCACGGGCGGCAAAAGCTCGTCGCCCCGCCACTCCAGCCACGGGCGCCCGGAAATATCAAGCGTCACTTCGGCCAGCGCCTCATCCATCGGCACACGGGCGAACCCCACACGGGCAATGCCCTTCCTGTCGCCCACGGCCTGCGCGAACGCCTGGCCGAGGCAAAGGGCGATGTCCTCGGCGGAGTGATGCGCATCGATATGCGTATCGCCCTTACACGTCAGGGACAGATCGAACCCGGCCCAGAACGCCGTCAGGGTGAGCATGTGGTCAAGCAGGCCAAACCCGGTGGCGACGGACGTTTTGCCGCTGCCTTCAAGACGCAAGGCCAGATCGATGTCGGTTTCCGCCGTAGTTCTGGCGACGTGCCCGGTACGGATCATGCCCCACCTTCCTCGGCCGCCTTTTCCCGCTCCACCTTCTTCTTGCCCACGAGCGCAGCCACCCAGATGCTGACTTCATACAGCACAAGCATGGGCCCCGCCATCATAAGCTGCGAGAACACATCCGGCGGCGTCAGGATGGCGGCGACGACAAAAATGGCCAAGACAGCGTATTTGCGCACGTCCCGCATCTTCTGCGCGGTGATGATCCCCATGCGCGCAAGGAAGAAGCTGAACAGCGGCATTTCAAAAATGAGCCCGAAGGCCAGCACCATCTTGAGCGCGAAGCTCAGGTATTCGTTGATCGACAGCATCGCTACAATGTTGTCGGTCGAATAGCTCATGAAAAACTCGAAAGCGAACGGGAATACCCCGAAATAACAGAATACCCCGCCCAAAATGAAGAACAGCGCCGAAGACAGGGCCAGCGGGATGATGTACTTCTTTTCCTCCTCGTACAGGCCCGGCGCGATGAACGCCCAAATCTGATAGAACAGGAACGGGCACGCCACGAACACGCCGGCCACGAACGCGACCTTCATGTCGACGAAGAAGCCTTCCGCAACCCCCGTATAAATAAACTTGGAGTCGGCGGGCATGACCTTCAAGAGCGGCAGGGAAAGATAGTAGAACAACTGCTGGGCGAAGCCGTAACAGGCGAAAAAGCCGATCAGGATAGCCAAAAAGCCGCGCACAAGGCGCCTGCGCAGTTCCCCAAGATGCTCCAGCAGGGTCATGGGCCGTTCTTCTTCCGGCCCCTCTTCCCCAGCGGAGGGAGGATCGACGGGGGCCGGAGGCTCACCGCCGGCGGCGGACGCGGGCAGCGCCCCCTCCTGCGGCCAAGCCGACGACGCACCTTCGGGGAATCCGGGCAGCCCCGCCGGAACGTCGGCATCAGCGGAGGCCGCCGCTTCCGGGTTCCCGGCAACGGCATCCTCAACCGGAAGAACCGGCCCGACGGCTTCTTCGGCCGCGGGGGCGGATGCGGCGGCCCCGCCCGGCTCCTCCGAACCGGAGACGCCCGGAGCGTCTACCGCCCCGGGCCCGTCCTCGGACTCCACAATCGGGGAATCCAGCAAGATTTCCTGTTCCTCCGCCGCACCGGAGGGCGCGGCGGGGATCTTGTCTTCGCGTTCTGTCATGCCTAACCCTTTACGGAAGCACCGGTTTCCGTCGGGGCGGCTGCCGTTGCCGCGGCGGCCGGTTTGGCGGCGGGCGAAGCCGCTTCAGCGGGCTTCGCAGCCGCGGTGGTTTTCTGTTCGGTGCCGAACAGTTCCTTTTCCGCTTCCTGCTTGCGCTTTTCGTGCTCTTCGAGCTCAATTTCCGTATTCAGAGTCCGCTGGAATTCCGTAGAAACCTTGCGGAATTCACCCATGGCCCTGCCGAGCGTCCGTGCAATCTGAGGGACGCTTTTAGGGCCAAGGACAATCAGCGCTACGACGAGAATCACCAGCAGTTCTGTACCGCCAATACCAAACATGATACCGCCTCGCTATTCCCATTCGATGGTGCTCGGCGGCTTCGAGGAGACGTCGTACACCACACGGTTTACTCCCTTGACTTCATTGATGATCCTTCTGGAAATCCGTTCCAGCAGATCATACGGCAGACGTGCCCAGTCGGCGGTCATGGCGTCCACGCTGTCCACACAGCGCAGGGCGATGACATGCTCATACGTGCGCCCGTCGCCCATGACGCCCACCGTCTTCAACGGGAGCAGCACGGCGAAGCCCTGCCAAATCTTACGATACCAGCCGGCATCACGCAGTTCCTGCTGCACGATGGCGTCGGCCTTGCGGAGGATGTCCAGCCGCTCGCGGGTCACTTCGCCGATCACGCGGATGGCGAGGCCGGGCCCGGGGAACGGCTGGCGCCAGATGACGGATTCGGGCATGCCGAGCTCCGCGCCCACCTGACGCACCTCATCCTTGAACAGTTCACGCAGCGGCTCGATGAGCTTCATGTTCATCTTTTCCGGCAAGCCGCCCACGTTGTGGTGGCTCTTGATGACCGCGCTCGGCCCCTTGTGGGACACGGACTCGATCACGTCGGGATAGAGGGTCCCCTGAGCCAGCCATTCCACGTTGCCGATGGCGCGCGCCTCTTCATCGAAAACATCGATGAAGGTGTGGCCGATGATCTTGCGCTTCTTCTCAGGGTCTTCGACCCCGGCGAGCAGATCGAGGAAACGATCCTGCGCGTTCACCAGCTTGAGGTTCAGATCGAAATGCTCGCGCAGGTAGGTGACGACTTCGTCGCCTTCGCCGGAGCGAAGCACGCCGTTGTCCACAAAGATGCAGTGCAGGTTCTTGCCGATGGCCTTGTGCAGCAGCACGGCGACCACGGTGGAGTCCACGCCGCCGGAGAGCGCACAGACCACATGCCCGTCGCCCACGGTTTCGCGCACTTCGTTGACCACGCGCTCCACAAAGGAGGACATCGTCCAGTCCGGCGTGATCTTGGCGATCTTGAACAGGAAGTTGCGGAGCATGGTGTCGCCGTCCACGGAGTGGTGCACTTCGGGGTGGAACTGCACGGCGTAGATCTTGCGGGCCTCGTCGGCCATGGCCGCCACTTCGAGCGTGTCGGTGCTGCCGGTGACGACGAACCCCGCAGGGGGCGTCTTCACGGTGTCGCCGTGGGACATCCACACGCGGGAAAGCTTGGTCAGATCGATGCCGTCCCACAGGGCGCAGGAACGAACGAACCGCAAATCGGCCGGGCCGTACTCGCGGGTTTCGGACTGCTCCAGCCCGCCGCCGAGGTTGAAGGCCAGAAGCTGCATGCCGTAGCAGATGCCGAGAACCGGCACGCCGAGCTCAAGGAAGCCCTTGTCCAGAGCGGGGGCGTCCTTTTCCCCCACGCTTGCGGGGCCGCCCGACAGGATGATCGCGGAAGGCTGCATGGCTTTCACCTGCTCGGCGGTGACGACGCAGGGGTGGATTTCGGAATAGACGCCGGCTTCGCGCACCCGGCGGGCAATGAGCTGGGTAACCTGAGAGCCGTAGTCTATGATGATAACTTTACTGGGCATCGTATGTCCTTTTGTTCGAGAAACAGCGTTGTCTCAGAGTCTGTCCGTGTCAATGAGAATCCCGTGGCTCCGGGAAGGCGGCGGGGAGGGGCCTCCCCGCCGAAAGGGGGCTTACGCGTTGTCCACGCGATAATTGGGGGCTTCCTTGGTGATGATGACGTCATGGACGTGGCTTTCACGCAGGCCCGCGGCGGAGATTTCCACCATCTGGGATTTTTCAAAGAGTTCCTGAATGGTCGCCGCGCCGCAGTAGCCCATACCGGAACGGACGCCGCCCACAAGCTGATAGATGGTTTCGCTGGCCAAACCGCGGAAGGGCACGCGGCCCACGATGCCTTCGGGGACGAGCTTCTTGCTCTTCTGCTGGAAGTAGCGGTCGGAGCTGCCTTCCTTCATGGCGTCGATGGAGCCCATGCCGCGATAAATCTTGTAGGTACGGCCCTGATAAAGGATGGTTTCCCCCGGGCTTTCCTCAGTGCCCGCGAGCAGGCTGCCGATCATGACGGAGTTTGCACCGGCGGAGAGGGCCTTGACCACGTCGCCGGAGAACTTGATGCCGCCGTCGCCGATACAGCAGCGGTCCATTTCGCGGGCGGCGCGGGAACATTCCATGATGGCGGTGACCTGCGGCACGCCTACGCCGGCGACGACGCGCGTGGTGCAGATGGAGCCGGGCCCGATGCCCACCTTCACGGTGTCGGCGCCGGCCTTCAGCATGGCGCGGGCGCCTTCATAGGTCGCCACGTTGCCCGCGACGAGCTGGCAATTCGGGAACGCGCCCTTGATGGCGGACACGGCATCCAAAATGTTCTTGGAGTGGCCGTGCGCGGAGTCGAGCACGAGCACGTCAACGCCCGCGGCGATGAGGGCGGCGGCGCGCTTTTCGCCTTCCGGCCCCACGCCGATGGCCGCGCCGACGCGCAGGCGGCCCTTGCTGTCCTTACAGGCGTTGGGGTATTTCTGAACCTTGTCGATGTCCTTCATGGTGAGGAGCCCGGCAAGCTCGCCCTTTTCGTCGACCACCAGCAGCTTTTCGATGCGGTGGGTGTGCAGGTGGTGCTTGGCTTCCTCAAGCGTGGTTCCGGTGGGGACGGTGATCAGGTTTTCGCTGGTCATGACGTCCCGAACCTTGGTGCCGGAGAGATCTTCAACAAAACGGACGTCGCGGTTGGTCAGGATGCCGACCAGCTTCTTTTCCCGAACCACGGGCAGGCCGGACACGCGGTAGGCGTGCATGAGATCCAGCGCGTGCTCGACGGTGTCGTCGGGCTCGACGGTGATGGGATCGATGATCATGCCGCTTTCGGACTTCTTGACCTTTTCGATCTCCAGCTTCTGACGCTCGATGCTCATATTCTTGTGCACGATGCCGATGCCGCCGGCGCGGGCCAGCGAAATGGCCATCGCGGACTCGGTCACGGTATCCATCGCGGCGGAAACCAGCGGAATGTTCAGGGAGATGGACGGGGTCAGCCAAGCGGTCACGTCCACCATATCCGGCGTGACTTCAGAATAGGCGGGCACCAACAACACATCATCGAAGGTCAGGCCTTTGCTCAAAATTTTGGACATCGTGCCCTCCTGAGGACAAAGACGCTCCGGGAGGTCGCGCACACCGGAGGCCATAAATGTGGGATATAAAAATGGAATGGATAAATGTACTCTGGCAGGGCGTTATTGTCAATCTGAGGCCGGGGAGGAAACGGGCTCTCCATGCCGCCGCAACCATGCGGCGTTCCAGCGTATCCGCACCGTTTCCGCAGTATTCCCGCCCGCCGAATAGAAGCCTTGTCACTTCGTTTCGGCCCGTGTAACATATGCTGCGATCCCTTCAAACAGACGCATCAGCGTCAATATCAAGGAGCACGTATGGCCTACAACCGCATCCTCTTGCCCGTCGATGGTTCCGAACACTCCATGCACGCCGTGGCCCACGCGGTCAGCCTCGTCCGTGAAGGCGGCGAAATCGTCGTCGCTACGGTTCTCCCCCCCATCCCCAACGTCATCGGCGGCGATGCGCGCAGGGAAGCCGAAGAAGCCGTCAAGACCGACGCCAACCTCATCACCCAGCCCGTCATGGACGTCATCGCCAAGGACAACATCGCCTGCCGCGAAAAGATTGTTCTCCATACCTCCACCGCCGAAGGCATCATCGAAACCGCCGAAGACATGAAGTGCGACCTGATCGTCATGGGCTCCCGCGGCCGCAGCGACATCGAGGGGCTTCTCCTCGGCAGCGTCACCCATAAGGTGCTCACCCTCGCCAAGGTTCCCGTGCTCGTCGTGCGGTAAAGAGCTTCCGGCGTACTGCCGGATACACAGGCTGAAAAGGGAGGCCCTTTCCCGAAAGGGCCCCTTTCCGTTCCCACGGCTCCCGGACGCGGGAACGCCGCTCTGATGAAGCCCCTGCGTTGGGAAGCCGGAAATGCGGCGGCACGCCGTCCTTTTTCAGAAGCATGGGGCCGCCGCTCCGTACACGGAGGTTTTTCATAGGCTGTGTTATAGAAAACGGTTGATGCTTTTTTCCTTGAAGCTCCAAAGGGATAACCGACAAAATGCCTTATCCGCGGCTCCCGCCAAAGGGAAAACCGGAGAAAAAGGCTGTATTTTCACCGTACTGTGGAGATGAAACAACCATAAACTATAACAGAGCCTTTTCATAAAAGAAAAGCCCCTGTTCGGGGCTGTTTCGGCCGCCGTTCCGCAGGCGGAGGCTTTTCGGCACGCAGCTCGCCGCACAGGTATGTATCCGGGCCGCCGTTCCGCACGACGGAGGGTTCCGCCATTGCTGCTCTTACCCCCGTTGCCTATACGGACGCAGCTTCGCACGCGGAATTTTTTTGCAGCCTGCGGGGATGCCCACCCAAGCGGCACCCCATTCCAAAGCGTACTGCGGACGAAGTTCGGCACATCCGCCCTTTAGGGCGGGCCTTGTCATGGCAGGCGGCTGTTTGATCTCCCCAGTATGGTGAAAAATACGGGCTTGTTCTCCCCTTTTTCCGCTGATGGCTCCATACTTGGGGATTTTATTGCTTGTTCCCTTGGAATGTTAAGAAATAAAACATCAACCGGTTGTTATGGCACAGCCTTAGGCCGTGTCGCCAATTAAATATAATCTACTGAAGTTATTTAACTATTTTCAAGACAAAAAATATTTTGAATGATTTTCAAATAGTTATATTCAAAAAAACGACGACACGTCCTAGGATAAGGAAAGGGCGGCCCCGTGCCGGGTGTTTCTGAGGAATCCGCCCAAAGGGTTTGGGCAGGGATCCTGAAAAGCCCGTGCCGGGCGTTTTGGGGGATCAGGGGAAAGCCCCCTTCCGGGAAAGGGTTCCCTCCGCCGGCATCCCCGCGCCTTTCAGCGGGAACATCCCCCGGCGTCCCATACAGGGCAGGAAGGCCTGCCGCATCTCCTCGCCCCCAGCAGATTCGGAGCAGGGCCGGGGCCGGAGATTCCAAGAGAGGCCCTCCTCCACGTCCACCTATGCTCTACATCTCCCTCCTGCTCGCACTGCTGGCCGTGACGTGCCTGATCTTCGTCCCGAATACGGTGATCCTGCTGGTACTCGTGGCCATCGTGCACGGGTTCGCCATCTACAGCGCCTGCCATGCCCTGCTGCACAAGCGTGATTCCCGGTCGGCCCTCGGCTGGATCGCCATCATCCTCTTTATGCCCCCGGTCGGGCTGCCGCTGTACTGGCTGTTCGGGATCGCCCGGATCGACAGCCAAGCCGTCCGGCTTATGGAAAAAGCCGCCCGGAAGGTCATAGGCGGCCTTGTGGATCTGCACGGCAAATCGCTGACGGAAAAACCGGAAGGCTTCATCGACAAGGACGAAGTCCCGCACGCATGGCACTACCTCGTCAACCCCGGCTCCAGCATCACCGGGCGCTGCATGATCGAAGGCAACGGCCTCACCGTGCTGCACAACGGCGAAGCCGCCTATCCGGTCATGCTCAAGGCCATCAGCGAGGCCAGGGAACGGGTCTTCCTGTCGAGCTTCATTTTCGGTTACGACGAAGTGGGCAAGAGCTTCGCCGCCGCCCTGCGCGCCGCGGCCGAACGCGGCTGCGACGTGCGCCTGCTCATGGACGGCGTGGGCTCCTTCCACCTGTGGCCGGGCTGGGGCAAGCGCCTCGGCCCGGACGTCAAGCTCGCCTACTTCCTGCCGCCGCGCCTCATCCCGCCCCAGTTTTCCATCAACCTGCGGACGCACCGCAAAGTCCTGATCTGCGACGGCGAAACCGGCTTCACCGGCGGCATGAACATTTCACAGAACCACCTCGTCAACCTGAAGCGCCGCTCACGGGTGCAGGACGTGCATTTCCGCTGCCTCGGCCCCATCGCGCAGCAGCTTGAAATCGCCTTCCTCATGGACTGGAGCTTCGCCACCGGGGAGCACGCGAACTTTACCGTGCATCCCGTGAAAAAACAGGGGAGTTCGCTCTGCCGCATCCTCATGGACGGCCCCGGCACGCCTGAGGACACCATCCTCGATCTCGTCTGCGCCCAGATTTCGGCGGCGCGGCATTCCGTGCGGATCATGAGCCCGTACTTCCTGCCGCCGCACCGTCTGCACGGCGAGCTGGTAAGCGCGGTCCTGCGCGGCGTGGACGTGAGCGTCATCCTGCCCGGCGAGAACAACCACCGCCTTGTGGACTGGGCCATGCGCCACCAGATGCCCATGCTGGCGGACAGGGGCGTGAAGATTTACCGCCAGCCCCCGCCCTTCGCCCACACCAAGCTCCTGCTCATCGACGGCGAATACACCCTGCTCGGCTCCGCCAACCTCGACCCCCGCAGCCTCAACCTCAACTTCGAGCTGGTCATGGAAGTGCTGGATCTCCGGCTGGCGGAACAGCTCAGCGCCTTTTATGACGAGGTACGAAGCCGTTCCGTTTCCGTCCCGACGACCTACCCGGCGCTTCCCTGCCGCCTGCGGAACGCCGCGAGCTGGATCTTTTCGCCGTACCTGTAGCCCCTTCCAGCTCAAGGTTCACCTCAAGCCGCCCGATATGCACGTCGGTCAGCCGCACGGTGACGGCCTGCCCCAGACGGAAGCGCCGCCCCGTGCCCACGCCGATGAGCTCCTGCCGATCAGGATCGTACTCGAACCAGTCGTCGCGGAACGCCGTGAGCCGCACCATGCCCTCGACGGGCATCTCGTCGAACTCCACGAAAAAGCCGAACTCCGTCACCCCGGAAACGACGCCGGTGAACGTCTCGCCGGTGCGATCCCGCAGCAGGAGGCACCCAAGGCGGCGGGCGATTTCCCGTTCGGCCTCGGCCGCGGCGCGCTCACGGGCATTGCACTGATCCGCCGCCATAAGCAGCTTGTGCCCGGCGAGGATCGGCCCCTGCGCCGCGCCGAGCGCAAAGGCCAGCGCCCGGTGCACCAGCAGGTCGGCGTAGCGCCGGATGGGTGACGTGAAATGGCAATAGCAGGGGGAAGCCAGCCCGAAATGCTCGCCCGCTTCCGGGGAGTACCGGGCCTGCATCATGGATCGCAGCACGAGCCGCCCCACAAGGTACTCCTGCGGCGTGCCGTTGGCCTGTGCCAGGATGTCCCGAAGGCGCGAGGGCGAAGGCCTTTCGCCCCGCTTGAGGGTCAGAATATCGCTCTGGGCGAGATCCGTGGACGCCAGCGTGCGGAACAGCGTGGACAGCCGATCCGGATCGGGCGCGGGATGGATGCGGTACGGGAACGGCGTGCCCTTCTCCGTGAGGAAGCGGGCCACGGCCTCGTTCGCCGCCAGCATGAATTCTTCGATCAGCCGGTGCGCGAACAGCCGGACGCGCCGCTTGATGTCCTCCACTTCGCCGGTGGAGCGGTTCACGATGAACTGCGCCTCGGGCAAATCGAAATCAAGGCTCCCACGCGCCTGACGCCGTTCAAGCAGAAGATGCGCCAGCGCTTCGGCGTCCTTTAAATACGGATGCCGCCCCGCCAGTTCGCCGCCGTGGTCCAACGCCTCCTGCACGCCTTCGTAGGTGAGCCGTCCCCGCGACCGGATCACGCCCGGGAAAAACGCCGACGTGCGCGGGATGCCCCGATCGTCGAACCCTACCCGCGCCGCCATGACCAGCCGATCCTCGTCGGGACGCAGGCTGCACAGGCCGTTGGACAGAACCTCAGGCAGCATGGGCTCCACGGAGGTCGGGAAATAGTAGGAGTTGCCGCGATCACGGGCTTCCCGGTCCAGCCGCGAACCCGGCAGCACGAAATGGCTCACGTCCGCGATGGCGACCCACAGTTCCCATACCGCGCCGTCGGGCGCGCCGGGAAGCCGCCGGACATACACCGCGTCGTCAAAATCGCGGGCGTCCTCGCCGTCGATGGTCACGAACGGCACGCCGCGCAGATCCTGCCGTTTCGACGTGGATGCCTTTGAAACCCGGTCGATGGGCAGCGCGTCCTCCACGCCGTCGAGCGGTTTCAGCCCTCCCAAATCCGCCGCGCCCTCCGCCGCGCGCTTTTCCAGTTCGGCGGCCTCGGCCAGCACGTTGGGCGGGAAGTCCAGAGGGATTTCGTGGTTCAGCTTGGTCAGACGCTCCTGTACCATCGCGTCTTCCTCAAGCCCGAGCGAGACGCGGGCCGTGCCCCGCCAAAGGCCGTCTTCAACCTTCTCTTCCGGCGTCACCAGCAGCAGTTCCCCGATTTTCGGCGCGGCCTTCAACGCGGAAACACCCACATCGAGCAGGAAATCGAGCCGGGGATCAGCCGGGCGGCACAGGACGCCGCGCGGCGTCTGGTTCCGGGTGACGTGGACGGCCAACTCCTTCTGGCGGCGTTCGAGCACGCGGATGATCCGGCCTTCCGGGTTCCGCATCTTTCCGCCCCGGTGCTGCGGGGCCGGTTGCAGGGCCACTTCCACGCGGTCGCCATGCCACGCGTCGCCAAGAAAGCCGGGATGGATAAAAATATCGGGCTGCAACCGGGATTCCACACGGTTGCGCTTGCCGCCGTCAACGGGCTTCGGGGCGTCCTCGGCTGACTCCTGCACCGCGTCCGGGGTCACGAACCCAGCCCCGGAGCGCTGGATGGACAGCACGCCGGTTACGATCCGGGCCTGCGACGCCTCCACCCACTTGCCGCCGCGAAGCCGGATGACCCGGCCTTCGGCCTGCAGGGCATCAAGCAGGCTCTCAAGCGGTTTCTTGTCCCGCCGGGACAAATCAAGGAAACGGATCAGATCGTCGAGGCGCACGGGATGACGGATTTTACCCATCAGCCCCAGCACCTCCTCAACGTCCAACCCGCCGGGGACGCTCACAAACGTCTGTTCGTCGTCCGTGCGGCGAGCGTTCTTTTTACCGGGCCGGGCCGGGCCGGAAGCGCCCTTGCGGACGGTATCGCCAAAATACCCGCGCTGGCGGGGATGCTTTTTCATAGGAAAACCTTTTTGGATGTGGGAAGAAAGGGGAAGAGGAATCGGAGAGGGGGAGGAAGCCCCCTTCTGGAGAAGGGGTTCTTCCTCCCCTACCCGCCCCCACCCCCCTCCATCTCCTAAAACTTTTAGAGGCGGGCGTCAGGCCGGGGCACGATGCGCGACCGGACCGCCCGGAGGATTCTTTACAAAATGACGGATTCGGGACGGAAAAAGAGGCATGAAAGAGTATGGCCCAGATGAAACGGGCTGGCAATGCGTGAGAATGCGGCGAACCGGCTCAAGAGAAAGGCGGATCGGCCTCGGCGCTACGGGCAAGCTGCTTCTCGCCCCATTTGTACAGTTCGCGCAGGGCCGGGAGCAGTTCCCTGCCCTGCCCGGTCAATGAATACTCCACCCGTGGGGGGACTTCGCCGAAATCGTCCCTGCGCACGAGCCCGGCGGCTTCCAGTTCCCTCAGGCACAGGGTCAGCATGATGTTCGTGATGCCGACGACGCTCCGTTTCAGCTCGTTGTAGCGGACGGATTCCGCGTCGAACAGATGCCAGAGCACCGGCAGTTTCCATTTGCCGCCGATCAGGTTCAGCGCATGGATGATCGGACACGGCACGGTGTATACGTTCGCGCCGGGAAGTTCCGTGCTGTATCCGGTACGCCTCTTTCCGCCCATGACAACAACCTTCCTATAAGGTTCATAAAAAAACAACATCTTATCAAACAGTGTAAGGCAGAAAAAACTGCGTACTTGTTTTTTCGCAGCCGTTTCCCAATACTCTGAATGCATCAGGCCGGAGTCCCGGCCCCAAACGCAAGGAGAACGCCATGACGTATTATGCCATCAACGGAAGCCCGAGGAAAACCCACAACACCGCAACCATCCTGAACAAAGCCCTTGAAGGCGTGAAGGCGGCCGATCCTCAGGCGCAAACGGAACTGATCCATCTCTACAGCCATGATTTTTCCGGATGCGTGAGCTGTTTCGAGTGCAAGCGCCTCGGCGGGAAAAGCTACGGCAAATGCGCCGTCCGGGACGGTTTGACGCCGATTCTGGAGCGCCTTGCCGAAGCGGACGGCATCATCTTCGGCTCGCCCGTCTATTTCCACAGCATTACCGGCAAGATGCGCATGTTCTTTGAAAGGCTGCTCTTCCAATATTTCGTCTACGACGCCGACTATTCCGCACTGTCCCCGAAACGGATGCCCACGGCGTTCGTCTACACCATGAACGTGCCCTACCAAGTCATGCTTGAGAGCCACTACACGGAGAGCTTCCAGAGCATGGAGTCTTTCATTCAGAGGGTATTCTCCAAGCCCGAAATCCTCTATGTGAACGACACATACCAATTCAGCGACTACAGTAAATACAAGGCCGATCGTTTCTCGGAACCCGACAAGGCCCGCCAGCGGGAACGGCAGTTCCCCATCGACTGTCAAAAAGCCTTTGAGTTGGGCAAGGCTCTGGTGAAGCGCAACGGCTAGAAAAGCCCCTTGCGCTCCGCCCACGCATCCAGCCAATGCGGGAAAGCGGCCTCGGCCCACAGCGCGGGCCCGAAGGCCGCTTCAACCCGCAGCGCCCACGCATCCGCCAGCCCCAGTTCCCGCAGCTTCACGGCGTCCTTGCCGGTGCAGATCACGGGCATGCCGAGCCCCTCCAGCTTTGCCGCGTCTTCCGGCGTATAGGCATGGTGATCGGGGTAAACGATATATTCGGCGGGCTCGCGGCCCATAAACCGGGCCGCCGTTTCCCGCACCTGCGCCGGGTCGCCCACGCCCGTCGCCAGCGCATACGGCTTCCCGGCAAACGCTTCGGCATCCCGGCACTCACCCGTCCCGATCCTGTGCAGCGAAACCGGGCGCAGCGAAAAACCGAACAGCGGCCGCCGGAACCCGGCAAGGCGCCGTTCGCAGGCCGGGCGCAGGCCCTCCCACGCTTCCGGCGGGCACTTGATCATGAAAACATCGGCCCGCTCCAAGGCTTCCGGGCCTTCGCGCCATGCCCCGGCGGGGATCACGCGGCCCCAGCCGTCGCCCAGATCGTCGGGCCGCAGAAGGACGATATCAAGATCGCGCCGCACCTTCACATGCTGGAACCCGTCGTCCAGCACGAACAAATCCGGGCCCAGCCGTTCCTCCGCCCAGCGTCCCGAACGCCTGCGATCCGGATCCACCATCACCGCAGCGGACGGGTGCTCAAGCGCCAGCATAAGCGGTTCATCCCCCGCCTCCCCCGGCGTCCGTGACGGCGACACATGCAGCGGCAATTCCGGGGGCCGTGCCTTATACCCCCGCGACAGCACCGCCGCCCGCAGGCCCCGCGCCTCGCTCCAGCCGAGCAGCCAATCCACCACGGGGGTTTTGCCCGTCCCGCCCCATGCGATGTTCCCCACGGAAACGCAGGGGCACGCGGGCCGGAACGCGGGCGAGCCTTCGCTTTCCCATTTTGCCCTGCGCGCGGCGAGTATGCGGCGGTACAGCAACGAAACCGGCGTCAGCAGCGGCCTCAGTCGTTTTTGCCAGATCAACGGGTTCATGGCGTTCCTTTTTTGGGGAAGGGAGAAGAGGAGGAAGAGGAAGATTGGGGAAGGGGGAGAACCTTTCTGGAGAAAGGTTCTCCCCCTTCCCCAAACCCCATCCCCCACTCCCAAGACTTTCGCCTTTATCGAATCCCTTTTCCCAGCTTTTCCGGCTGCGGAGAAAAAATTGAGGGGCTTTTAACGGAACCACTTCAAAAAATACATTTTCAAGGAAAAGAGAGTCCCCACAACGCTTCTTTTTTGCACGGACAAGAAAGACAAAGGCCCTGTTATACTATGTGGTTGTTTCTCATCTCCACAGTGCGGTGGAAAATACAGCCTTTTTCCGGTTTTCCCCCTGGCGGGAGCTGCGGCTAAGGCATTTTTCCGGTCATCCCTTTGGAACTTCAAGGAAAAAAGCGTCAACCATTTTCTATAACACAGCCAAGACAAAAAAACTTCCTTGCCTCCCCATTCTCCGAACAGGGATTCGATAAGGTCAAAAGTCTTTGGAAGGAGAAGGGAGGGGGTTCGGGGGAGGGGAGAGGAAACCTTTCCTCAGAAAGGTTTCCTCTCCCCTCCCCCGATTCATCTTCACTCCCCAACCTTCAACAACATATTGTCAATCAGCCTCGCCTTGCCAAGACGGACGGCAAGCGCGCACAAAGCCGCATCCCCAATGCGATCAACCTTGGTCAGGGCGGCGGGGTCGACGATGGAGATGTAATCCTCCTGACCTGTGGGGAGATGCTCGGCCAGATAGCCACGGACGGCCTCAATGATTCTGGCGGCGTCGCGTTCCCCTCCGGCGGCGAGCCCGGCGGCCATTTCGAGCGACTTGCGGATCTGCGGGGCTTGGGCGCGCTCTTCGGGCGTCAGGTAAACATTGCGGGAGCTGAGGGCCAGCCCGTCGGCTTCCCGTACGATGGGCCGCCCGACGACCTCCACAGGCACGTTCAGATCGGAAACCATCTTCTTGATGATGGCGAGCTGCTGCCAATCCTTCTCACCGAATACGGCAAGGCTGGGCTGGGCCAGCATGAACAGTTTCAAGACCACCGTGCACACGCCCCGGAAGTGGACGGGGCGGCTGAGGCCGCACAGGGTGCCGGCAAGCGCGGGCACTTCCACCCATGTGGCGTGATCGGGCGCATACATGCCTGCCGGATCGGGGGCATAGAGCACGTCCACGCCCAGCTCGCGGGCCAGCGCGGAGTCTTTTTCAAAATCGCGCGGATACGCTTCCAGATCCTCGTTGGGGCCGAACTGCGTCGGATTGACGAAAAGGCTGACGATCACCTTGTCGGCCACCGAACGGGCATAGGAAATCAGGCTGGCGTGCCCGGCGTGGTAATACCCCATCGTAGGCACAAGGGCCGTTTTCAGCCCCTGACGCCGCCACTCGGCGCACACGGAATGCAACGCTTCCGGGGAATGAATGATCTGCATCGTCTTTCCCATCTCCATAACAGGAAGAAAATGTTACTCGGCTTCGCGCAGCCGATTTTCCAACCGGGCGCGCTCTTCCTCATCCATGCTGAAGCTGTGCGCCGGAGTGGGGAACGCCCCGCTGCGTACCTCTTCGGCATAATCCCGCACGGCCTGCTCCATCAGGGTACCCAGTTCGGCATACCGCTTGACGAAACGCGGCGTAAACCCGCTGTACAGCCCAAGCATGTCGTGCAGGACGAGCACTTGCCCGTCACAGTCGGCCCCCGCCCCTATGCCGATGGTGGGAATGGAAAGCCGGGCCGTAATCGCCGCCGCGAGAGGCGCGGGAATGGCCTCAAGCACGATGGCGAAACATCCGGCGGCTTCGAGCGCCGCCGCCTCATCAAGCAACGATTGTGCGGCTTCGGCGCGCTTGCCCTGCACCTTGAAGCCGCCAAGCTGTGCGGCCCGCTGGGGCGTCAGGCCGATGTGCCCCATGACGGGGATGCCCGCGCCCACCAGCGCGCGGATCTGGGGCAAAAAAGCGCCTTCGAGCTTGACGGCCCTGACGCCGCTTTCCCGGACAAGGCGCGCCGCGTTGGAAAGCGCCGCATCAGGCCCCGGCTCATACGTCATGAACGGCATGTCCGCCACGACGAGGGCGCGATGCATTCCCTGCACAACCGCGCGGCAATGATGGATCATTTCGTCCAAAGTGACCGACAGGGTGTCATTGCGCCCGAGCATGACCATACCGAGGGAATCGCCCACCAGCACCATATCGACCCCGGCCCGATCCACAATACGGGCCGAGGGCGTGTCGTACGCGGTGACCATAGCCAGCTTCCGCCGGTTTTTGGCATCCCGTATATCCAGGATGGAAAGCGGTTTCTCGTCAGTGGAAAAAGTTTGATATGTACTCACAGCCGTCCTCATAGAGCGGGCAAAAAGGAAATGGAACCTTCCCCAAAAAACCATGAACGTGGTGAGCTTATCACGGAGTGCCTTGAAAGACAAAATACGCGCGGAGGGGGAGACATGCACAGGTTCAGTGGGCACGGCGCCGGAA
Source organism: Bilophila sp. (assembly GCF_057864385.1). Classification (NCBI taxonomy): domain Bacteria; kingdom Pseudomonadati; phylum Thermodesulfobacteriota; class Desulfovibrionia; order Desulfovibrionales; family Desulfovibrionaceae; genus Bilophila; species Bilophila sp. The sequence continues at coordinate 91,735 of NZ_DBMAFI010000006.1, forward strand.
CAATTCAAAATACCAGTTGAAATATCCCAAAAGGCATCAGGGAAGCGGATGTATTGCGGGGGCCATGCTTTACAGTGGAGGACGGCGCGGCTACACTTCCGGCTTCAGGGGGGCAAGCCCCGAACCCTTTCCTTTGGAGCCATTGATGTCCAACTATACCGAACTTCTTCAACACATCGAACAAGAACCGAGCACATGGCTCGTCACCGGCGTGGCGGGCTTCATAGGTTCCAACCTGTTGCAGACGCTGTTGTCGCACGGGCAGCGCGTCGTGGGCCTCGACAACTTCCTCACCGGGTATCAGCACAATCTGGACATGGTGCGGGAACTGGTCACCCCGGAGCAGTGGGAGCGGTTCCGCTTCATAGAGGGAGACATCCGCGACCTCGAAACCTGCCGCCAAGCCTGCCAAGGCGTCGAGCACGTCCTGCATGAAGCGGCGCTCGGCTCCGTGCCCCGCTCCATCGAAAACCCGATCATGACCAACGGCTGCAACATTGACGGGTTCCTCAACATGCTCGTCGCAGCCCGTGACTGCGGGGTAAAGAGTTTCGTCTATGCGGCTTCGAGCTCCACCTACGGCGACGAGCCCAACCTGCCGAAGCAGGAAGACCGTATCGGCAAGCCCCTTTCGCCCTACGCCGTGACCAAGTACGTGAACGAGCTCTACGCCGAGGTTTTCGCGCGCAGTTATGGCTTCAAGACCATCGGCCTGCGCTACTTTAACGTGTTCGGCCAACGTCAGGACCCGTACGGCGCGTACGCGGCGGTAATCCCCCAGTGGTTCGCCGCCCTGACGAAGGGGGACGCCGTATACGTCAACGGGGATGGCGAAACGTCCCGCGACTTCTGCTACATCGACAATGTGGTGCAGGCAAACCTGCTGGCGTCCTATGCCGCGGAAGAGGCCCGGAACCTCGTCTACAATGTGGCCTTCGGCCAGCGGACCACACTCAACGAACTTTTCGGGCTTATCCGTGACGAAGTCGTCCGCCACAAGCCCGAAGCGGCGGAAGCCAAACCGACCTACCGCGATTTCCGGGCGGGAGACGTACGCCATTCCTTGGCGGACATCACCAGAGCCCGCACGCTGTTGGGCTATGAGCCCGAATATGACGTCCGTCAGGGCCTGCGCCTTGCGGGTGACTGGTACGACGCCCATCTATGAAAAGGGTTGATGCGGAGCAGCATTTAATCCGTTGAAATAAATATTGAAACAAATAACAAAGCGTCCCGGAGCCAGAAAAAGTTTACACTTCCCGCAAAAAGTTGTTGACAGCGGGGCATGAGAAAGGTATCTCCATCTGCGTGTCGGGATGTAGCGCAGTCTGGGAGCGCACTTGAATGGGGTTCAAGGGGTCGAAGGTTCAAATCCTTTCATCCCGACCAGCACTTCAAAGAGAATAACCCCAAGGGAATCAACGAAAGTTGGTTCCCTTTTCTCGTTTTTGGAGAAATCCCTATCATAGGGACTGGCTGATGTTTTCTTGAAGTTCCAAAAGAATGATCCAAAATGCCTCAGGCATGGGGCCCGCCGACAAAAAAACCGGAGAAAAAGGCCGTATTTTCACCATACTGTGGGGATGAGACAACCACATCCTAACGACAGGACCTTGGAGAAAACGCCCCAAACGGGATAAACGGAAAAGTATCGTATTCTCCCCTACCGAACATTTCATTTTGGCAGTGTTATGGAAAAGGCTCTGTCATGGCACATGGTTGTTTTGTCTCGGCAATATGCTGAAAAATATATGCTTTTTCTCCATTTTTCCGCTGGAAGGCTCCATGACTGGGGGATTTTATTGGTTATCTCTTTGGAATTTCAAGAGATAAAGCGTCAACCGTTTTCTATGACACAGCCATAGAAAATAATTAATGCTTTTCCCTTAAAACTCCAAAGGGATAACCGGAAAAATGCCTTAGCCGTGGATCCCGCCAAGGGAAAAACTGGAAAAAAGGCCGTATTTTTCACCGCACTGTGGAGATGAAACAACCACATCCTATAACAGAGCCTTAATTTTTTGCCCCCATCATTATGCGGTTGTTTTATATCTAGGTCGTGTCGTTAATTAATTATAACATATTAAAATTATTTATTTTTAAACTACAAAATATTATTTAAATAATTTCAAATAATTATATGTAATACAATGATATAACCTAAAATATGCTGAAAATACTGGCTCTTTCTCCTGTTTTCGCTGATGGGTTCATGATTGGGGCACTTCACTGGTTATTGGTTATTCCTTTGTAATTCCAAGAAAACATCAACCTTTTCCTATGGCACAGCCAATTTTTTTGGCAAAAAGGTCCCATCCGGCGGGGCTTCATACAAAAAGAGAGAATCCTCTCAGATCCTCTCTTGCTGACGATGCCTTTTGAAGCGGCCTACCCGGACTTCTTGGGAGGCCGGATAGTCATCACGGGGCACTTGGCGGACTTCACCACCTCATTGGCTACGGAACCGAAGAACAACCGATCCAACCCTTCGCGGGCGTGTGTCCCCATGACGATCATGTCTGCGCCGAGTTCCTTGGCGATTTCCACAATCTTCTCGGCGGGGCGCCCTTCATAGATGAGCCCGTTGACGTCCATGCCGGGGAACCGCTTCTCCACAAAGGCGTCCATATCCCCCCTAGCCCGGGACCAGATGCTCCGCATGCCCTTGGCGATGTCCTCTACGGGAACCTGTAGATTCTCATATGCCGAACGCGACGAGACGACATAAATGACCGAAACCGAAGCCCCTGAAAGCTCCGAGAGCATCTTCGCGTACTCCACGGCGGGATTGACGCTGTCCTTCGGGTCAACTGCACAAAGGATCTTCTTCAGTTCCATGAGAAGCCTCCAGCGTAACGGGTTGGACAATACAGGATTATCTCTATAGTACCTCCCGTTGCGTCAAAGTCAAGCCGGACGGATTTTCAAGGCATTCACCTTTGCAATGATTTTCTAAGGCTGTGTCATAGAAAACGGTTAATGCTTTATTTCCTTAACATTCCAAAGAAATAACCAATAAAATCCCCCAATCACAGAGCCCATCAGTGGAAAAACCTGAAAAAAAGTATATATTTTAGCATATTACTAAAATAAAGCAACCATGTACTATGACAGAGCCTTTTCTAAAAATTCATTTTCAATTTCGTATAATTGAATACAAGCTGCATTGAAAACGCGAATGGCCCGGATTTTCCCAAGCTCATAAGCCGCGGACGGGCGGGGAGGCTTTGCGGGGGGAAACGCTTCCGAAAGAAAGCCTTCCCCCCGCAATACCGCCGGAGAGAGAGAGAGAGAGAGAGAGAGAGAGAGAGAGACATTTTCCCTTTTCAGGGGGTAGCCCCATCAACCCCACCCGCAATTTCCCGGCGCAGGTTCCTGCGGAACCATACCCATCCCCGGCCCTAACGCTTCTTCGGATCGGCGGTTCCCCGGCCTTCCCGTGCCTTCCGGTTGAACAGGCGGAAGACCAAGACGAAAAAGACCGGCACAAAGAAAATCCCAAGAGCCGTTGCCGCGAACGTTCCGCCCATAACGCCGGTGCCGATGGCGTTCTGGCTTCCCGAACCCGCCCCAGTGCTTATCGCCAGCGGCAATACGCCGATGAGGAAGGCCAAGGACGTCATGAGGATGGGCCGCAGGCGCAGCCGGGCCGCCTCCATCGCGGCGTCCGCGAGGCTTGCGCCCTGCTGGAACAGCTCCCGCGCGAACTCCACGATCAGAATGGCGTTCTTTGCCGCGAGCCCTATGGTCGCCAACAGGCCGATCTGGAAATATACGTCGTTGGCCAAGCCGCGCGCACTGGTCGCCGCCACAGCCCCAAGCACGCCGAGGGGCACTACCAGAATGACCGACAACGGAATGCTCCAGCTTTCGTACAGCGCGGCGAGGCAGAGGAACACCACCAAGATGGACAAGGCATAGAGGAACGGCGCCTGCGAACCGGAAAGGCGCTCCTGAAAGGACATCCCCGTCCACTGGTAGCCGATGCCTTCGGGAAGTTCCCCCATCAGCCGCTCCATCTCCAACATGGCCGTACCCGAACTCATCCCGGCGGCGGCACGGCCCTGTATCCGCACGGCGGACACGCCGTTATAGCGCTCAAGCTGCATGGGCCCATACGTCCAGCGGGCCTCGCCGATGGACGTGAACGGCACCATCTCGCCGTTATCGTTGCGGAAATACCACCTATTGAAATCTTCGGGCTTCATGCGGAACGGCGCATCGGCCTGTACATACACCTTTTTGACGCGGCTGCGATCCACGAAGTCGTTGACGTACTTCCCGCCCCACGCGGCGGAAAGATCCGTGTTGATGGCGTCGAGGGACAGCCCGAACGCCCCGGCCTTTTCCTGATCGATGACGACTTCCAACTGTGGGCTGTCGTCCTGCCCGAACGTCCGGACGTTCCGCAGCAGAGGGCTGCGCCGCGCCAGATCCATCAACTGATCCCGCGCCGCGATGAGGGCTTCATGCCCAAGCCCCGCCTGATCCTGCAATTCAAAGTCAAAACCGGTGGCGTTGCCGAGCGAACGGATCGCCGGGGGCGCGGATACGAATATCCGGGCATTGATGATTGAAGAAAAAGCCTGATTCGCCCGGTCGATAATGGCCTGCGCGCGCCGTTCCGGGTCTTTGCGCTCACTCCAGTCGCGGAGACGGATGTTCCCCTGCGCCGAGCTCTGCCCTTTGCCGCCCGATGCGCGTCCGAGGGTCAGCATCATGCCTTGTACGTTTTCCTTTTCATTTTCAAGGAAATGGCGTTCTATCTGTTTGACGATCTTCAAGGTTTCCGTTTCCGTCGATCCCGGGCCGAGCTGGATTTCCACGGTCAGGATGCCCTGATCCTCGTTGGGCAGGAACGATGTGGGCATACGCCACAAGATCCAGCCCGCGCACACGAGCATGGCCAAGTATATGGCCATCATCCTGCCGCCGACCTTGATGATCCTGCCGACGGCCCCCCGGTAGGACATGGTCGCCCGGTCGAAGCTCCGGTTGAACCAGCCGAAAAAGCCGTGCTGCGAGGCCATGTGGCCGGGTTTCAGAAAGCTGGAGCACAATACGGGCGTCAGCACCACCGCCACGACGACGGAAAGGATCATGGCCGACACGATGGTCAGCGAGAACTGGCGGTAGATGGCGCCGACGGTGCCGCCGAAAAAGGCCATCGGCACGAACACGGCGGACAGCACCGCCGCCACGCCGATGAGCGCGCCGGTGATCTGCCCCATCGTCTTGATGGTGGCCTCGCGCGGGGACAGCCCGTCCTCCTCCATGACGCGGGCCACGTTTTCGACCACGACGATGGCATCGTCCACAAGCAGGCCGATGGCCAGCACCATGCCGAACATCGTCAGCGTGTTGATGCTGAAGCCGAACGCCGCCATAACGCCGAACGTGCCGAGCAGAACCACGGGAACCGCCAGCGAGGGGATGATTGTGGCCCGGAAGTTCTGGAGGAACAGGTAGATGACCACGAACACCAGCACGATGGCCTCAAGCAGGGTCTTGACCACTTCAATGATGGAAATCTTGATGAACGGCACGGTATCGTAGGGCGACACCACTTCCACGCCATGCGGGAAATAGGGGCGCATATCCTCAAGGAAGGCCGCCACCGCATTCGACGTGTTCAAGGCGTTGGCGTCCGAGGCCAGCTTGATGCCCAGGCCCGCCGCGGGCTTGCCGTTGTAGCGGGCCGAAGACGTATAGCTTTCCTGCCCCAGTTCCACACGGGCCACGTCCCGGAGGCGCACGGCGGAACCGTCGGGATTGACGCGCAGCAGGATACGCTCGAACTCCGGAACGGACGTAAGCTGTTTCTGCGCCTTGATGGTGACGTTCATCTGCTGCCCTTCCAGAATGGGCTTGCCGCCGACTTCCCCAAGCGAAACCTGCTTGTTCTGTTCCTTCACCGCATTGATCACGTCGGACGGCGTCAGGCTGTACGAAAGGAGCTTCGAGGGGTTGAGCCAGATGCGCATGGCATAGGGCGCGCCGAACAGGGACACTTCGCCCACGCCGTCCACACGGCTCAGGGGGTCAAGGATGGTGGAGCCCACGAAGTCGCACAGATCCGCCGCGCTCATGGAATCGTCGGACGATACGAACGCGTACATCTGGAGGAAGCTGTCTGCCACCTTGGTTACGGTGAGGCCCTGCCGCGTCACTTCTTCCGGCAGGGACGAGGTGGCGAGCTGGAGCTTGTTCTGCACCTGCATCTGCGCCACGTCGGGATTGGTATCGGGATCGAAGGTAAGCCGGATGGAAACCTGACCGGCAGCGTCGCTGGTGGAATTGATATACAGCAGCCCGTCGATGCCGTTCAGTTTTTGCTCGATAACCTGTGCGACCGTATCTTCAAGCGTCTGGGCCGAGGCCCCGGAATATTTCGCCGTAATGGTGACGACCGGGGGCGCGATGCGCGGATACTGTTCCACGGGCAGGCGGAATATCGAAATCCCCCCCGCCATCATGATGAGGATGGCGATAACCCACGCGAACACCGGACGGTCTATAAAAAAACGTGCCATAAGTTCTCTATGAAGTTATATGGTTATGTATGGGGCTTTCCTAAAAGCCTCTGCCGCAGCACGAGGTTGGCATTGCCTTCCATGACAGATAAAGGCATCGGCAGGGAAAATGTTCCCGTCATGGGGGCCACCACCAACCGCCTTCAAAAAAACAATAAAATCAATCGCGGTAAAACCGCGCCAGCCCAAAGCTACGGCAAAGCCCCTGAAAAAACGGATGCGTCCCAAACGCTGCCAGAGCCTTCCCTTTTCCGTAAGGGGCATTTCATCCCCGGCAATACGGAAACGCCCGCTGGGGAAAACGCCGGGAAAGGCCCCCGGCGGGATATTTCCCGTATCGCCGGGCGGATGTTGGCTGCCCCAAAGCCGCCAACGGCGGGAAGGCGCACGGAAAGAGAGCTTTGCCGGCCCTCTGGAAGCCCAGAAACGCATGGATGGGCGGCGCGCCCTTTCCCGGCGCCTTCCGCCTCCCCCGCTATCCTTCGCTCCTGATTTTCACGCTCATGCCGGGGCGGACATTCTGCCCGCCTTCAACGATAACGAGATCTCCGGGATTCAAGCCGGAAAGTACCTGCCACGAATCGCCCACGGTACGGCCCACGTCGACAAGCCGGACTTCCGCCTTGCCGCCGCCGTCCACAAGGAGCACGGAAGCCTGCCCCTTCGGGTCGCGCCGCAGCGCCCGCTGCGGAACCAGCAAGGCGTTTTCATCCACGCCTTCGGTGATGACCGCGCGCACGTACATGCCGGGCAACAAAATATGTTCGGGATTGGGGAACAGGGCGCGCAGGGATACCATGCCAGTGCTTTCGTCCACGCTGACGTCCGTGAACTGCAGGCGGCCCTCATGCGGATACATGGCACCGTTTTCGAGCTTCAGGCGGACAGGCGCTTCCTCGGCGACGGAACGCAGCTCCCCGTTGGTGAACTGGGCGCGCAGCCGCAGCAAATCCTGGCTGGACTGGGTGATATCCACATACACCGGGTCAAGCTGGCGCACGGAGGTCAGCGCCTGCGCCTGATTAGCGGTCACCAGCGCGCCGGGCGTAAACGCCGACTTGCCGATACGCCCTGAAATGGGGGAACGGACTTTCGTATATTCCAAATTGATGCGGGCGGTCTTCACGGCGGCACGGTTCACCGCCACATCCGCCTCGGCCTGCTTGAATGCGGCCTGCGCGTCGTCGTACTCCTGCTTGCTCACCGCCTTGATCGCCAGCAGCTCACGGAAACGCTCCGCCTTCAGCCGCGCCGGGGTGACGTTGGCTTCGGACTTCATGAGCGCGGCCTGCGCGCTGTCCAAAGCGGCCTCATACGTAGCGGGATCGATCTGATACAGGGCCTGCCCCGCCTTCACGTCCGCGCCCTCGGTAAACAAACGCTGCTGGAGGATGCCGCCGACCTGCGGCCTGACTTCCGCCACCTGAAACGACGCGATGCGCCCGGCGAGGGCCGTCGTATAGACTTCCCGCCGGGGTTCCAGTTTGATGACGACGACTTCACGCGGCCCGGAGGCACCGGGGGCGCCCTTGCCCCCCTCCTCACAGGCCAACAGCATCATAGACAACAGCATACACAGAACGGCCCTTGCCAGGGCTCTCGGGTAGCTCATGAAAAGGCTCCTCGGCATCCTGCCGGTATGCGGCGCGGCAGGTTACGGGGTTCTCTGGGATCCCGTTTCTCATAGGGACGGAGGTAGTGTAGCAAGAGACGCCGCAATGAAAAAGCCCACAATCCGGGGGGTTCCAAAAAAATGTGAGACTTTTTTTCATCTGGAGGGCCACAGGGAAGCGGCTCATGGCCATTGCGCTCCGTTTGCTTCCCGATCCATACCGCAAAAAAAGACGGCGCGGAATCGCCCCGCGCCATCTTTAGCCTGCCTGTTTGTCTTTTTCATGAAATCGATCACGGCGTGTCGAAAAACACCGCCAACCCGTCACGGCTCGACGCCACACCAAGGGCCAGCATCAGCTTGAGCCGGGCCTTGGGCCCGCTGGTTTCGCCGCCGAGAATCCCCCCGGCCTCCAGCACGGTTTTGGCCCCGCCCTCGTAGCCGTACACGTCCAGCACGCGCCCGGCTATAGTCCGCGTGGTGATGACCACCGGAATCCCTCTTTCCACGGCGCGGCGGATGCCCGGCAGCACGGCCGGCGGCACGTTGCCCCGGCCGAAGCCCTCAAGTACGATCCCTCTGACGTTCCGCTCCACCAGAAAATCGATCAGCAGCGAATCCGAGCCGCTCGCCAGCTTGATCAAATGCACGTCCTCCACCAGCTCCGGCGGACGGATGGATTGCCTGCCGAGCGTGTTGCGGCGGAAGACCACGCGGTCGGGGTCCACATAGCCGAGCGGCCCCCAAAACGGCGACACGAAGGTTTCCGTGTTCGCGGAGTGGGATTTCACGACCTCGCGTGCGGCGTGGATTTCCTCATTCATGACCACAAGCACGCCTTTCCCGCGGGCTTCGGGACTCGCCGCCGTGCGTACGGCGCAGAGCAGGTTCGCAGGCCCATCCGGGCTGATCTCCGCCGCCGATCGCATGGCTCCGGTCAGGCAGACCGGCTTTTCGCTGTTGTGCACGAGATCCAGCAGATAGGCGGTTTCCTCCAGCGTATCCGTGCCGTGCGTGATCACGACGCCCAGAATGTCCTCATGGCGGAGCAGTTCCTCCACCTTGTTGCCGAGTTCAAACATCCGTTTCGGCGTCATGTGCGGGCTTGGGATATTGGAAAACTCCATGACCTCAATGGGGCACGCCTCGCGCAGCCCCGGGACGGAAGCCACCAGATCCTCGCCGCTCACCGCGGGCACGATGCCGTGCGCCGGATCAAGCTTCATGGCGATGGTTCCGCCCGTCGTCAGTACGATTACTTTTTTATTGTCCATGTCGCTCTTCCTTGAAGGCGGAAAAAGATACTTGGAGGAGGGAGGAAGGCCCTTTCTGGAGAAAGGTCCTTCCTCCCTCCTCCAAACCTCCTCCCTCCTTCCCCAAAGACTTTTGACCGATGGGGAGGCCCCGGACGCGGGCATGGGAATCAGGCATACGCCACGCGCAGGCTTTCCGCCAAATGCCTCCCCTCCGCCAACAGATCTTGTCCCATTCAAAACAACAGAGTCCCTTTTCCAAAGGCTTTGTTATGTATGTGGTTGTTTCATCTCCACAGTGCGGTAAAAAATGCAGCTTTTTTCCAGTTTTCCACTTGGCGGGATCCACGGTTAAGGCATTTTCCGGTTATCCCTTTGGAGCTTCAAGGAAAAAAGCATCAACCATTTTCTATAGCACAGCCTTTCCAAGAGGCTCCACCATGATAAAACTTGCTGTTTTTATTTCATATAATTCAAGGTGACCGCTGCGGAATATTTTGGCCCTGTCATGGCATGTGTCTGCCTTATCTCCACAATATGGTAAAAATACAGACTTTTTCTCCAACTTTCCCCTTGGCGGGCTTCATGGCTGAGGCATTTTGTTGGTTATTCCCTTGGAACTTCAAGGAAAAAGACATCAGCCATTTTCTATGGCGCAGCCTATTTTATTGGTTATTCCTTTGGAATTTCAAGAAATAAGGCATCAACCGCTTCCTACGGCACAGCCAAACTTTTTGCCGTGGGGTTCACCAACAATCCCCCCAGAAAAACCCAATACGCTCTCACCTGCTGTAACATCACATCAACAAGCGGCTATAATGGGGCTTTTCAAAAGGCTCTGTAAGTATGTGTTTGTTTCATCTCCACAGTGCGGTGAAAAGTAGAGCTTTTTTCCCAGTTTTCCCCTTGGTGGAATCCACGGTTAAGGCATTTTTCCGGTTATCCCTTTTGAGTTTCAAGGAAAAAGCATCAACTATTTTCTATAACATAGCCTTTCAAAAAGGCTCTGTCATAGTACACGGTTGTTTTGTTTCAACAATATATTGAAAAATATATGCTTTTTCTCCAATTTTCCGCTGGAGGGGTCTGTAATTGGGGGATTTTATTGGTTATTTCTTTGGAATTTCAAGGAAGTAAAGCATCAACCGTTTTCTATGACACAGCCTTCAAAAAACGCGCTGAGAAAACGGAACACGTCAGAAAACCTTTCCACACATTCCTGAGATGCTTTTCTCCGCCAGCGCACCCAACAAACAACCCCGCCCCGCACCCCATCCTCCATACAGACACGCTCCGGCCTCCAACCGGTCTTCCCCACGCATGTGGGGGTGTCATTACGGGACAGGAACGCGTTGACGCGATCATGGAGCCTTCCTCATGCACGTGGGGGTGCCATCCTCCATATGGGCACGCTCCGGCCATGCCACCCCACCCGCCGCCAAGCCGTTTACAAAAGTCTTGGGAGATGGTGGGGGTGGGGTTTGGGGAGGGGGAGGAAGAAGCCTTTCTTCAGAAAGGTTCTTCCTCCCCCTCCCCAATCTTCACATCCCCTACTCCACCACAACCCCAAACTTGGCCAACACCGATACGGGCATGGCGAAACGGGCGGTCTTGAGGGGATCGACAATCTGGGAAATGCGGGCATGACCGCAGAGGCTCATGAGCATGAGGGCCTCGTCCGCACTGAGAGACGTCTTGGCAAGAAGAAAATCGTGCATGCAACCCGTCGAAGCATGGATCGCCCCGTCCACAGACTCGGCACTGGCGAGGAAAGAAACCTCATCGCCGTCGTGCAGCAGCGGACAGGGCAGGGATGCGCCTTTCTCCAGCGAAAGATCGAGATCCACCTCGCCGAAAACCTCAAGGCCCGTTACGGAGACTTCCCCGTCGCCCATTGCCGCATGCAAATCCCCAAGGGCAAGATACGCGCCCTCCACGAAAACGGGCAGACGCAGGATCGCGCCCTCACGGATGCCGATGGTATCCATGTTGCCGCCGTGATCGCCCGGCGTGCCGCAAGGCACCGCCTCGCCGGCAGGAGCCACGCCGATGACCCCAATCATGGGGTTCAGGGGGAGCTCCACGCCTTTAAACGTGAAATGCCCATCGGCTATGGGGCAGATGCGCGTGTCCCCCTTCACCCGATTCGGCAGGGCCCCAGCGCCCGGCGCGGTCATGAGCGCCCCGGTTTTACCGGGACGGATGGCCCGGATATGCACGCAGAGCACGTCACCGGGTTCCGCCCCTTCCACCACGATGGGGCCGGTGGCCGGGTTCACGTGCGAAAAGTTGAGCCGGGCTTTCGACTGCCCATCCTCCGTCACCTGCCCGTTGAAACAGTCGCAGGTCTCCACTGTCAACGAACAGGGTGCCGCCACCGTTGCGACGGGTTCGGAAACGCCCATACTGTAGATATGACGCTCACGACGAATACGCATAGATTCTCCTGAAAGACGCCCCGGAAGCGGAAGCCGCCGGCGGAAAAACCCGTCCGGCGGCCCAATCAAGCGTTCCGAGAACGGAAACGGTTACATCATGCTCTTCTTGAAGGCGTCGGGAACTTCCTTGTAGCCCTTGGACTTGATGTAGCCAAAGACAATGCCCACAGCAAGCCAACTGAAGCCGAGGATCTGGGTCAGGTGGTCAAAGCCGCTCCAGACGTACAGCAGGATAAGCGTACCGGCCAGAGGGTAGACGAGGTAGTTCACGAGATCCATACCGCTGCGGCGCTGTTCCTTCACAAAGAAGAACCAGATTACCGAGAGGTTCAGCATCATAAAGGAGCTGATCGCGCCGAAGTTGACGAGCTTGGTGAGCTGTTCGTCGGTGAAGATGATGGTGCAGGCCAGCGACACTACGCCGATAAGCAGAATGGCGACATACGGCGTGCGGAACTTGGGGTGCACCTTGGCGAGAACGCCGGGCAGCAGCCTGTCGCGGCCCATGGAAAACAGCACCCGGCTGCACGCGGCCTGTGCGTTCAGGGTATTGGCGATGCCCACGGCAAGGATATTCACCACCAGCAGTATGATGCGGAACCAGTCGCCGATGGCGACGGCGCAGGCGTCGAACAGGGCGGTGGAGGCATTGTACTTGTTGTAGTCGGGCTCCATGAGGCAGACGATGTAGGTCTGGAGGAAGAACACCGTGCCGATGACGACCAGCGCGATCAGGATGGCGCGGCCCACGTTCTTCTCTGGCTCGGAAACTTCTTCGGCCAAAGTGCTGATCCCGTCAAAGCCGGTGAAGTTCAAGGCCGCAATGGTGCAGGCCGTAGCAATGAAGGCCAGGTTGACCTTGTCCGCCTGATAGATGGGCGTCATGGTCAGTTCCCCGGCCCCTCCGCCGCCGAGCACATACTTGAGGCCGCCGATCACAATGATCAGGACGATGCCGATTTCAACGACAAAGAAAAACATATCCACGCGGGCCGTGGTCTCAATGCCTTTTATGTTGATGGCCGTGTTCACGGCGATGAACATGAGGATCCAGACCCAGCCCGGAATTTGCGGGATGAGGCTCTGGCACCAGTTGCCGACAAAGATGTACAGCAGGCTGGGGACAAAAACATAATCGAGCAGGATGAGCCACCCGGCGAGGAACCCCACATGCGGGTTCACGCCACGCTGTACGTACGAGTACACGCTCCCGGCGATGGGGAACCGTTTCGCCATCTGGACGTAGGACAGCGCCGTAAAGAACATGGCGCAGAAGCCGACCAGATACACGAGAGGCGCCATGCCCTGAGCATCCCGGTTCACGTATCCGAAAATACTGTGCGGGGCGATGATGACCATGAACAGCAAGCCGTACACGGTCAAATCCCACAGGCTCAGGGTACGGTGCAGTTCCTGCCTGTACCCGAATTGTTCTACGGACCCTTTTTCTTCAGCCATTGTAACCTCCACAAATATTGACTCAACGCTTGCGGCACGAAACAAACACGCCGAAGCGTCCGCCCGCGGACTCCCTCCCCGGACGGGCTTCCCTCCAGAAGCACAGGGGCATACCCCGCTTCCCTTATACAAAACGGCCCGCCCTTTCGGGTAAGGCCGTTCCCTCTCGTTTTCTCTCCGCTTTCCCCTTTCGGAAAGCTGGAGGTTGTCCCTTTCCCTTCCATACGAGAAAAGGAAGGCCGTTACGGGAGGAGGGCTCACGTCCCCCTCCCCAGTTTCTACAGCAGCGGCTTATCGGCACGCTTGGGCACGGAAATGCGGAGTACGATTTCCACAGGGCAAGGCTGGCATCCCTGATTGATGCACACGTCGCCCTCAAGGGACAGGTACAGGTAGGTATCCGTGGGATCGAGGCCGTAGGCGGCGCAGACAAGCTCCTGCATCTGCGCGGAGGCGTCGATCAGCGCGGAGGTATAGTCCTTGCGGGCGCTCACGACATGCCAGGCATCGGCCGTTTCAATGACGGGCCAATCAAGCTTGCGGCCCTTGAGCACGCTCACGCGGACGGTGATGACCCCGCCGATTTCAAGCCCCGTGCCGCACAGTTCGCAGTCGCCCATGACGGCATGGATGTCGCCCATCTGAAGCAGTGCGCCTTCAACCTGTACGGGCAGGTACACCCGGCTGCCTGCGGTCAGCTTCTTGGAGTCCATGTTGCCGCCATGCTTTCCCGCATAGCCGCAGGCAATGGGCTCCCCGGCCGGGGCAACGCCCATGACGCCGATCATGGGATTGACCGGAATGCTCAGGCCGCCGAGTTCCGTTTTGCCGTCCTTAACGGGCAGGATACGGGTACGATCCACGCAGCGGCCATACAGCGGGCCGATATTCGGGATGGTGGTGACGGCCCCCTTATCAGCCACTTCAATGGACAACACGTCCACAACAAGCACGTCGCCGGGCATGGCCCCTTCCACATAGAGCGGCCCCGTCGCCGGATTGGTACGCGAGAAATTGAACGATTCGCCTACAATGTCTTCTTCCGTACAAACCTGGCCGGAGTAACAATCCAATGTACGGAATGAGAATTCATCCCCATCCTTAGCGCGTGCAATGGGCTCATTCGCCTTATCAAAGGCATATACGTATCGAGTGAGTTCCGTCATAATACCCTCCTTGGCAAAAGCCTGTTCGCGGCAATCGAGCAGGTTTTGAATCTTCGCTTACAATAAGATGCGCGCATCTTAGACTTTTTAAATCCGTTTGTCATTGTATAAATAACAATTAAATTCAACATATTATATCAAAATAGTATTCTCAGGCTTCCCTTGTCTGATCATATAATACGAATCGGTAACAAATTACTGGCCAATCCCCCGCGGCTTTCATGGGCTTATAAGCCGCACAGTGGCGGCCTACAAGACGTCCCCTCTGATATGGGCGTACCCTAGCAACGCAATCCCGGATTCACAAAAGCCGTCCATAGGAAAGGCAAGAAAGCCCTCCCCAAACGCCAACGGGCCGTCTCCTTTATGGTAGACGGCCCGTTGTGTCGCTGGGCTCAGGTACTATTCCGCCTTTTTCTTTTCACGGGCCTGCTGAGCCTTCAAGACATTCGCCTGAAGCTTATTAAGCAGCTTGCTGCTGATCAATTTTTGCTCTGGGCCATAGCCGCACAGCTTCTTATATTCTTCCACAGTCAAATCGTGGCTCTGAATATGCTTGGTGGTCAAATTTTGGAAGGTCTTGCCGCAAATGCAGCAAGCGATTTCCTGTTCAGAAATGGCTTCTTCCGGCTTCACCACAAGATTGCGGCGAGTGTATTTTTTCTTGGGAGCGCTGGGCTCGGAATCGTTTTTTTCCTTCTGAACTTCTTCCTCACAACACAACGATTCGGAGAGCGCCTCGGAATCCATGCCCGCGAGCTTGTTATTGGCCTGTATAAGGCCAGCCTTCATGAGTGTAAATTGCTCAATAAGAAACGGAACCGGCTGTTCGGGGTATCTATCCATAACGAGCTTAAGAAGTTCGGCATCGCTGATCATCATATCAACTCCTGTAAAACGTAATAACATTGTGCGGGTCATACCTAAGCCATTTTTGTACCGCTGTATATACCCTCTCCCAGAGGAATAAATTTTTTCCATAAACGAAATCTACTTGAACATACAGAGAGGCTATCTATATCTTTCAGAAAATTGCCCGATATACAAGCCAATTCCCTTGAGAATACTTTTAGATTTTTACTTGATTTTCATCATATAGGAAAAATACATAGTTGCCCAAGGGGTTTATCAGACGCTTTTCATAATAAAAAACGCCGTGTTACATTCAAAAATATGATCTAAAATATAATGAAAAAAAATAATCCATCTTACATGCAACCATAACGGCTTATATTCCGTAGCCTTCTTATCAGAGAAAAGATTACCTTTTTTCTACGTCAATACCCTTCCATTATTCAACTAAATTTTAGTAAACCCAATATAGTCGTTACAAACAGAGAGCATACCGATTAGTTCGATATTTCATATTTTTTAAAATATATCGCATAATAAAAACTTTTTGGTAAAAAACTTTTTATTCCATACTTATTTTTATCAACAGTATCCTCATTACAGTTTTCATATTACAATTTCCATCTCATAACAGAGCTACTTGTTATCCCACTACCAGAGAACAATTATGTGGAATATCCCTCCAATCTCTTTCCTCCAGTTCTCCGACAGTTCTGATAGCCGTAGTTTTCCACCTGCTGAAGCGTAAAAACGAAAGGTTCTCAGCCTAGAGGAGCGCCTCTGAGGAACGCGTCTTTGCTTTCGCAGCGCATCTTAAAAGCTGTGCAGCAGCAAACGATAGAGCTTTTTGGTCCTGTAAGAGTATCTGGTTATTTTATCTCCATAATACACTACAAGTATAGACTTTTTATTCAACTTTCTGCCGATGGACACTATGGTTGGGGGATTTTTAGTTATTCCATTGGGATTTAAAGAAAGCATCAACCGTTTCCTATGGCACGGCTTCATGTTGAAGTTCCAAGTGACAGTCCCAAAAGCCCATGATCGTAGGGTCTGCCAAGCGGGAAAGCATAGAAAAAACGGTATGCCTGTCATGCGTTAAGGAAGGATATCACGCCCCACGGCAGGGGTTTCTTAAAGGCATTGCATTGGAAGCGACGGGGCACGAAGAGGGAGAGAGGGGAGGTTACGGGAAGGGG
>NZ_DBMAFI010000007.1:0-104830 GCF_057864385.1 Bilophila sp.
AATATAAATCAAAAATTGAAGTATACAATAAAGACGCTATAGAACTTTCAAAAAGTATACTCCAGAATTTAGGAAGCAAATGCCTTTTTTACTTTGACCCCCCCTACTTTAATAAAAGTAAAACATTATATACAAACAGTTATACTAAGAATGATCATATTAATGTCTCCACTTTTATTAAGCAATTAAAGTGTCCATGGATAGTAACATACGATGATGTACCATCGATACGAAGACTATACGAACCATGTCCATATTCTGAATTATTAATAAACTATTCTGCCTATAAAAATGCTGTAAAGGGAAAGGAAATTCTTTTTTACGGAAATTTAGTTATCGCCTAAAAATAAACATACTTTTCTTGCCCGCCTTGCGGGGCGTATGACCGCCGATGCCTTCATGGTATTGGCGGTATTTTTTTGTATGCATAATATCCTATCGGAAATTTTTTCTTGACTTCTATATTTCCTATTGGTAATATCTCTTCACAACGAACGGAACACCAAAGGAGAACGCCATGCCCACCACAACCGCCCCCTACCTCGTAATCGGAACTTCCCCCTTCAACGGGATGGACACCGTGGACGAATGCGACTCCCTCGAAGAGGCGCGGGAATTCGCCAACGAGCACGGTGGAAAGGTGATCAAGGCTTCCGAGTATCGCCCCAAGGGGCTGCTTGAAGACTGGCTCAACAACGAGCCCGAAGACTTCGGCGTTCTTCCCGGCATCGACTTCCCCGCAACGCTGCACCGCGCTTGGTAAAGCGCCCAGCCCCGCACCAGCCCGGAAAATCCGGGTTGGAAACGGGATTGGGACGCCAATCCGAACATCAATGCAGGAGAAAGGAACCATGAAGGATTTGGACAAGATGACCGCCCGCGAACTTGAAGCGGAGCTGTCCCGGCTGGTGCTCCTCCGTACCGAGGCCCGCTGCTGTATCGCTCCAATCTTTGAACCGCAGGGCCTCGGATTCGTGAACGACATCGAAGGCAACGAACTCGCCCGCTGCACCTACGAGAATGTCCGCGACTACATCGTCACGTTCGACCCCGCCACAGTCCGCGGACTTCTCGACATCGCCATCAATGCCGTTTCCGCCAAGCTCGACGCGGTTGTCGAGGCCGAGCGCAAGAGGGCCGCAGCATGAAGTGGATTGAAGAACACCCCGTCGCGTGGCGCGTCACCCTGCTCATCCTCTGCTTCCTGATCACGGGGTACTTTGAAGCCCAAGACGAGGAACTTTTCCGGCAGGTTAATTCCATGCACATGGAGTCAATACGATGACCACCGCCCCCATCATGATCCGCGCTTCCAGCCTCGCCGGACTGTTTGAATGCCCGGCCCGGTGGGAAGCCCAAAACATCCGCGGGCTGCGGACGCCTTCCAGCGGTTCCGCACGGCTTGGAACCGCCGTCCATGCCAGCACCGCCCTGTTCGATACTTCGCGCATGAATGGAACGGGCATCACCCCGGACGAAGCGGCGGGCGCCGCTGTAGACGCCATCCACAAGCCGGATGAAGAAGTCCTTTGGGACGACCTCCAGCCCACGGAAGCCGAACGCATCGCCCTCTCCCTGCACCGTCTGTACTGCTCCACCATCGCGCCCCGGCAAACCTACGCGGCGGTCGAGGCCGCCTGCGAACGGCTGGAGATCGCGGATCTTGGCATCGCCCTGACGGGAACGGTGGATCGCGTGAGACGGACGGAGGAGGGGTACGGAATTGCCGACATCAAAACCGGGAAATCCGCCGTCGGCTCGGACGGAACCTGCAAGACGCAAGGGCATGCCGCCCAACTCGCCGTCTACGAACTGCTGGCCGAACACAGCACGGGCATTTGCATCAAAGCCCCGGCCCAGATCATCGGGCTGCAGGCCGCAAAGACGGAAAGGGGCCAGCGCGCAGCCACAGGGACAATCTCCGGCGGGCGTGAGCTTCTCATAGGCGGCGAGGATTTCCCCGGCCTTCTCGAAATGGCCGCAACCCTCATCCACAGCGGCAACTTTTACGGCAACCCCCGATCCAACGGATGCGGGAAAAAATACTGCCCCATCTTCAACATCTGCAAATGGAGACGATAACCCATGAGCCAACAGCCACAGACAACCACGCTTTCCGAATTGAAGAAGCCCACGCCGCCCCTCGATCCTTCCATCAAGGCGGGCTTCGATACGGTGGGCGGTTTCGACCTCATCCAGCGCACGGCCAAACTGTTTGCGGCCTCCAACATCGTGCCGCAGCAGTTCCAAGGGAACCTCCCCAACTGCGTGATCGCCGTGGACATGGCCCTGCGCATGGGGGCCAACCCGCTCATGGTCTGCCAGAACCTCTATATCGTGTATGGACGCCCGGCGTGGTCCGCACAATTCCTGATCGCCACCCTCAACCAGTGCGGGCGGTTTACGTCCATCCGCTACGAATTTCAGGGCGAGGAAGGCAAGGATGAATGGGGATGCCGCGCCGTGGCTACCGAACTCGCTACGGGGGAAAAGCTGGCCGGCCCGCTCATCACCATCGGACTGGCCAAAAAGGAAGGCTGGTACGGCAAGAGCGGGAGCAAGTGGCAGTCCATGCCGGAACTGATGCTCCGTTACCGGGCTGCGTCGTGGTTCGTCCGGGCCTATGCCCCGGAAATCGCCATGGGCTTGAAGACCGCCGAAGAAGTGCAGGATACGTATGATCTCGAACCCGCCGAAGACGGGACATATCGCGTATCCGTGCAGGAAATGAAGGAAGAAGCGCAGGATAAGGACACCCCGTCCAAGCGTAGCCGCCCCACCAACGCCGAAATGGAAGCCCGACGCAGGGAAGCCGCCGACGCATGGCTGGCCACGGGCAACCCTCTTGAGGACGTCGAAAAGCTGGTCAACGCCTACGCCCGCAACTGGAACACGGCGCAGTGCGAGAAGGTCAGGCAGCTTGCCGCCGAAGCCATGCGGAACGGTGCGCAACAGGACGCCCCGGAAGCCCCCGCGCAGCCGGAAGCGCAGCCCGCCCCCGCCGCCAATATGCTCACCTGCCCGAAAACGGAAACGCAGGTCAGCGACTGGACGTGCTCCGACTGCGAACAGCGCACCGGATGCCCGGCGTGGGCCGAGTAAGCCCCCAACCGCCCCGCACCTTCCTTCCGGGGCGTCACCATAAAAGCCCCGCCGGGGGCTTCATACCCGGCCCAAAGGAGAACCCATGAGCCAAGAAATAGCCATCATCGCCACCAATGCCCGCCCCATCGGCCCGAATATGACCTATGTGCGCGAGGAAACCATCACCATCTCCGAACCGCTGACAGACGCCGAACGGCTGGAATACGGACAGGAAATGGCCGATGCCCTCGCGAAAATCGAGGAATACGAGGCCGCGCTTGATGCCGAACGCAAGCACTACAAGCGCCTCATCGAAACGCAGGAGAAAATCGCCCAAACCGCCTCAAAACGCTACCGCGACGGCAAGGAAGAACGGGAGGCTCACTGCGATCTCCTGAAGGATTGGGACAAGTGCGAAATGGTATGGGTTGAATCCGCAGAACCTTACCGTGAAGTCCTGCGCCGCCCCATGACCGCCGAGGAACGGCAGGGCTCCTTTCTTGAAAAGCCCGTCTCCGTCTCGCCCAGCTCCCCCGATGATGACGACGTAATCGACGTGACCTCGGAGGAACAATGATGGATACCCGCCGCGCCACCATCACCATTTCCGAAACGCCAAAGGAAAATACCCTCAGCATCGACGTGGAGTTCTTCCCCGAACTGAACCTTCAGGACGATGCCTTCTCAGGTCTGGCACATCTCGTTTGCACCGCGCTTGAAGCCATCAACAAGGAAGCGGAACGCCATGCCGGATGAAGCCCCGAAACCACGCAAACAAAAAAACTTCGCTCAGATAAACGGCGCCTGCAAAATGGCCCGCCTCAGCGACGGACTGTCTCCCAAGGCTTGCCCCGTCTGCGGCACCGTCAGCAAGCTCAGGGAATGCCCCTTTTGCCACCATCGGCGGGAGAAGAAATAGCCGCCGTCCGGGGGCGCGGCCGGACAACAACGCGCAGGGAGAAAGTATGCTGACGAAACAGGAAAAAGAATGGTTCGATAAAGCAAAGGCAAAGGTTCCTCAGTGCGGCTGTACTTGGCTCTGGTGCACTATGAAGTGTGAGCATGGAGAAGAGTGCTTCGACATCCATTCAGATTTCGAAGACGCCGCCGAGTTCGAGGCGAGAGTGGCGGAAAAACTTACACTGAAAGAGCCTTGTCCTCTTCCCGAAAATGCTGGACTTCATGATTGCCCCTACTCCTACTTTATCGAAGACGAGGAAAGCGCATTTTCGTGCAGATGGTGCCGTCTGAAAAGAGCCCGTATCGCCGTTGAACAGGAGATGGAAGAATGCCCGAACCAATGACCGAAGAACTCGACTACATCCGTTCCGCCGCCATCGGCGACATGCTCGGAGACTCCCGCGCCTTTGATGGGATGGGGCCGTCCGCCGTCGTTTTCAGATTGTGCGTGGAGATCAAAAAACTCCACAAAGAGCGCAGCGAAAACAGGGCGTTAATCCGTTTCATCATCGGCAGATTGGAAGCCATAGCCCAAAGAGGGAAAGCCCCCGTAAGACGGTGTAGGAGAACAGCATGGAACCGGAACTGCTGACAACAAAACAAGTCGCTTCCGTCATGAACATTGGAGAAGAGAGGGCGCGGGCAATCCTGCTGTCCCGTGGCGTACAGCCTGTGAGCCTTCCGTGGGGCAAGGAGCGCAAAACCTTGCGCTGGTCACGGCGCGCCGTTATGACGGTGATCGACACATTACATGCTGAGGCTCAGGCAAAGGCAGGAGTTCCCAAGCGCCGACGATCACTCAAAACAACAGGGTGCGTCATCGGAAAATCCGCAGAGGAACTTTTCGCAGAATTCAATATGGGGGCCGTCCAGTAGTGGCTGGCGGCCCCTTTGCTCAGGAGCTATTCAGTATGGCCATCAGACAGAGGAAAGGCCGCAGAAAGCCGTGGGAAGTGTACTGGAACAACCCCTTCACGCTCAAGCGTGAATCACTGTACGTCGAAACGGAGGAAGAAGCAAAAAAACAGGATGCACTTAAAAAGTATCAGCTCAAATATGAACGGGATCTCTTTCGGCGAGAGGCAACGGAAGCGCCGCAGGTGGAGCATACCTTTGAATCCGCGTATTACCTGTTCCTAAAAGAAAGACGCTTTTCAGAAAGGGCGTTGAGCAGGCACTTGCTAAACATGAAACCCTCCGTCCTGTTTCTTGGAAATACACCACTTCGAAATGTGGACAGGGTTAAACTCAAAAATCTTGTTGAGCATCTTCTATCGCGTGGAATCAAGACGGCAACCCTTAAACGCTATATGTGTCAAGTCGTTTCCGTGCTCAGGTGGGCACATCAAAATAAACTCATCATAGAGATACCGCAACTCCCCCAACTACCACATGTGGAGTACGAGCATTTTATTCCGCCGACTCAACATGAAATCACACTGATTTTTGCTCATGCCAGCGAACATGTTCGGCGTGTTATCGTACTCGGATCGCAAATGGGCATCAGAGTAGGTCCATCTGAGCTTTTCGACCTGAAATGGGTGGATGTAGATATTGAGAATAGTGTGATTCATCTGCGTGCGGCAAAGAAAAACAGAGCTGAGCCGATCAGAGATATTCCGATCAGAAAAGCGTTGATAAAGGAGTTGCAGTCGTGGCGTGATATGGACAGAGCACAGGGGGCTGAGTATGTCATCCATTTTATGGGGAAACCTATCAAAAGCATACAAAGAGGATGGAAAGCGGCCCTGAGACGAGCCGGAATAGCCAGAAATATACGTCCATATGATTTACGGCATGCCTTCGCCACCGAAGCAATCGCCGCCGGTGCAGACATAGGAACGGTTGCAAAACTCATGGGACACACAAGTTTGACTATGATTTTAAAGCATTATCAGCATGTGCTCAACTCACAAAAAGTTGCCACTATGGAGGCCATCCCCGAACCGAAATATGTGGCAGAAAGTATGTGGCAAATCAGGAATACAGATTCCAACATCCAATAACATATTTTAAATAATATATTTTTAGCTATACTATTTTTACATCTTATCCCCGTCGTAGGGATTGGCCCACGTAATCCCGACAAAACGATCCGGGAAACGTCCCACGGCCCGCTCCACTACCGTGTTGTCCATATAGCTCACCACAGACTTTTCGATACCGTACCGATCCATCTCGGCGACCATCTGTTCATCCGTATACCCGACATCAGCCCATCCGCCGAAATATCCCACATGCGCATGTGCGTCGATCTTTTGCATCATGCCCTCCTCAAAAGAATACTGCCTAGTGGCGTTTCATGTGACCTACGCCCGCTCGGAACGGCGGTCAAGCCAAGACTCCCCTTATCCTCCGTCCGGCTGGACTCACCACCCTTTTTCGCCTACACTCCTTTCCTGTGCGCTTGTCCGAAAGCTGCCGAACCTTGTCAGGAACCAACCAAAGAAGTTCTGCCATGCACGAAATGTCTGTCGTTACAAGCCTGTTATCCATTGTTCGCGAAGAGATGGAAAAGCACGACGTCCATCGCCTCCTGTTGGTACGGGTACGGTATGGCGCATTGTCCAACATCGTCCCGGAAGCGCTTTCCTTTGCTTTTGAGGCGCTTACGGCGGGAACGGATTTCGAGGGCGCTGTGCTGGAAACCGAAGAGGTTCCCATCACTCTCAAGTGTTCCCAATGCGGACATACCTTCCCGGCCATCAAAGGAGAGCACTTCTTTGCACCGTGTCCAGCCTGCGGCGAGCAATACGGACATTCAATGGAAACGGGCCGCGAGCTGTACGTTCAGCATATCGAGGCGGAATAAAAGGAGCTTATTGTGGAAATACCTGTCATTCGTAATGTTCTTGAAGCCAACGGAAAGTTGGCGGCAAGCCTGAAAGATCAGTTCGCCAAACACGGCATCCTTGCCCTGAATCTCATCAGCTCTCCCGGTGCGGGCAAGACCTCCCTGCTGGAGCGCACGCTTACGGATTTGGCTTCCGAATTTCGCATGGCCGTTATTGAAGGCGACCTCCAAACGGACAATGACGCACGCCGTGTCGCCGCCACCGGAGCCAAAGCCGTGCAGATCAATACGGACGGCGGCTGCCACCTCGACAGCAACCTTGTTATGGAAGCTCTGGGGGCTTTCGATCTGAACGAGATCGATATCCTGTTCATCGAAAACGTGGGGAATCTCGTTTGCCCCGTCGAATTCGATTGCGGTGAAGACGCCAAAATCGCCCTGCTCAGCGTGACCGAAGGCGACGACAAGCCTGAAAAATACCCTCTCCTTTTCAACCGCGCCAGCGCGATGATCCTCAACAAAATCGATCTTCTGCCCTATGTGGATTTCGATGTAGAGGTTGCCGCCCGCCATGCCCGCCATCTTAATGCGGATCTGGCCCTCTTTGAGGTTTCCTGCCGTACAGGTGAAGGGCTCGAAAAATGGTACTCGTGGCTGCGCCAAGCGGCGAAAGCCAAAAAGAATGCTTGAGTATCCCCTTTGGGAATCGTCAAGATCAAAAAAAGCCTCCCATATTTCGAGAGGCTTTTTTGTATCAACGATTATGCGTTACATATGGACATGTACGCCAAAAGCATGGTTCCCGACAGGCAACAGCGGGGGCAACTGGAGGCGCTTGAACGCGCTCCTGCGCATAAGGGCTTGCACACGGTTGACATCCTCAGGCGTGACGCCGGGCAACTCAATATCCTCAGCCCGCTTCGATTCTTCAATCAACGCATGAAGGATCGAATCCAACACATCATACTCAGGCAAAGAATCCTGATCCTTCTGGCCCGGGCGCAACTCCGCCGACGGCGCCTTATCGAAGATGCTCTGGGGAATGGCGCACATCCCCTCGCGCTCGTTGAACCATTGCGCGAGCTGGTATACTTCCGTCTTATACAAGTCGGCAATGGGTGCCAGACCGCCGCAGGTATCCCCATACATTGTGCAATACCCGGCGGCCACTTCGGACTTATTCCCCGTAGCCAAAAGCATCCAGTGAAATTTGTTGGAAAACGACATCGTGATCACGCCGCGGATACGGGACTGGATATTCTCTTCAGTGACATCCCTTTCCCTTCCGGCAAAGGCAGGGGCAAGCGCTTTTTCAAAGGCATCCATCATCGGCGAAATCGGAACCGTGAATGTTTCCATCCCCAGATTGGCGGCCAACGCCTCGGAATCGGTGATGCTTCCCTCACTCGACCACGGGGACGGCATCATCACGCCGTGTACGTGGCCCTTGCCCAATGCATCGACGGCAAGCGCCGCGACAAGTGCGGAATCCATCCCCCCGGAAAGGCCGAGGACGACATCCGTAAAGCCGTTCTTCCGAACATGCTCGCGGATGCCGGATGTCAGCAGCCCCCAGACTGATTTCCAATCCTTGGCAGGAATGCTCGACATTATTTCAACCTCGACTTTAAGATATCGCCCATGGCGTATACCTTGCCGCCCGGCTGCCCCGGCAGCCAGCTTGCGGCACGCAGCGCACCCTGCGCGAAGTTTTCCCGCGAATGTGCGTGGTGAGTCACCTCAATGCGTTCTCCGGGGCCCATGAAATAGACGGTATGCACGCCGACCACATCGCCGCCGCGAATGGCCTGAACGCCGATTTCCTTCTTGGGGCGCTCCCCAATAATGCCTTCGCGGTGGTAGCAGGCAACATCCTTAAGCTCCCAATCCCTGGCTGAAGCCAAAGATTCGGCAAGGCGCAAAGCCGTGCCGCTGGGGGAATCCTTCTTGCGGTTGTGATGCAGTTCTACCATTTCCAAATCATAGTCCGGGCCAAGCATCTGCACGAGTTCAGGCAACAGTTCCAAAAGGACATTGACCCCGACGCTCATGTTTGGAGACCAGAACACCCGACCGTTTTGGGCGATCGCATCCAGCTCTGCCTTTTGCTCCGGGGTGAAACCCGTCGTCCCGATGACGATGGGATTGCCGTTCTTGACGGCGCACCGGGCATTGGCAAGGCTTGCTTCCGGTGCCGTAAAATCGATTACGACAGCCCCGGGAACCTGCGGGTACACGACTTCGGGATCCGTTCCGGCGAGACATCCCCAATGAGCCAATGCTTCCAGCTTGTCAGGGCGTTCCAGTACGGCCGCAAGCGTCATGCCCTGCTCTTTCGCAAGATTGGCAATGGTCGTCCCCATGCGCCCGGAAGCGCCCATCACGACAACAGAAAGACTCATATCCTCACCTACTCCCTTATTCAGAATTCTGTGCCGCGCTTTCAGACGAAGACGCCGCCACCTCATTGTCCGCCTGCAGCAATGCCAGAAAACCGGCTTCGTCCACAATACGGATACCTAATGCCTGAGCCTTTTCACGTTTGGAACCCGGCTCCTCCCCGACGACCAGCAGATCCAGTTTACGGGAAACGCTGCCCGCAATTTCCGCACCGGCATTTTCCGCCATCTGCTGCGCCTTTGAGCGAGGCATGGACAACGACCCCGTAAAGAGGATCTTCCGCCCGGCGAGCGGCCCCGCGGGTACGGAAGCCACAGCCGCCTCCTGACGCACAGGCCACAGCCCAAGCTCCCGCAGCCGCGCCAATAAAGCCACATTGGGCTCGTCGTCAAAAAATGCCTTGATGGAACTCGCCACTTCCGGGCCGATATCCGGCAGCTCCTGCAATGCTTCTGGGCTTGCCGACCGCAACGCATCCATATCGACATACGCAGCCGCCAATGTTTTTGCCGTCTGCTCACCCACATGCCTGATGCCAAGCGCACAAAGAAGACGCTGCAACGTCGCTTCCTTCTTAGCCCGATCCAACGAATTCACAAACTTGGTGGCGAGTTTTACACCCATCCGTTCATAATGCAAGAGCTCGTCAACCCTGAGCGTAAAGAGATCCGCAGGAGTTTTGACCCGCCCTGATGCGACAAGCAGTTCGATCCAGCGCTGGCCGAGCCCTTCGATATCAAGACCGGCCTTGGAGACAAAATGCGCCAATGATTGCCGGATCATGGCGGGGCAGGAAACATTCACGCACCGCCAAGCCACTTCCCCTTCCAAACGGGACGCGGCCTGACCACAGGAAGGACATACATGGGGAAAAACAAAAGGCTGCGAATCCGGGGCACGTTCCGAGAGTACGGCCCGCACCACTTCAGGAATGACATCCCCGGCACGCTGAACCACCACACGATCGCCGATTCTGACGTCCCTATTGCGGATTTCATCCTCATTATGGAGAGTTGCCCGGCTGACGAGCACGCCCCCGACGTTCACCGGCTCCAATTCGGCTACGGGGGTTAAAACCCCTGTCCTCCCCACCTGAACGGTAATATCCAGCAACAGGGTTGTTGCCTGCTGCGCCGGGAATTTCCACGCAACGGCGAATCGCGGAGCTCGCGCCGTATAGCCCAATGCCTCCTGCGCCTCAAGATCATTGAGCTTCATAACCACGCCGTCGATCTCGTATGCCAACGACTCCCGTTTTTCGCTCAACGACGCGTAGTAGGCTTCCACTTCTTCGGCCCCCCGGCAGAGGCGCCCTCCCGGCGGCGTCTCGAACCCGAAGCTACGGAGCCGATCCATAACCTCCGCATACGTATTCCACGGCTGTACCCCGCCGAATCGAACGTCCCCAAAACCATACGCCAAAAAACGAAGAGGCCGGGAGGCTGTAACCGAGGTATCCAACTGTCGTATGGAGCCAGCCGCGGCATTGCGCGGATTGGCAAACGTTTTGAGGTTTTCCTTCCGCAACCGCTCATTGAGCAAGGCGAAATCCTTCCTGCGGAAAATGACTTCCCCCCGCACTTCCAAACGCTCCGGGGCATCGCCGTACAGCACTTTGGGCAAGTTGCGCACCGTCCGCATGGCCTCCGTCACAAGTTCGCCAACCTCGCCGTCCCCGCGCGTCAGGGCTTCGACAAACCGCCCGTTCTCATACACAAGCTCAAGGGCAAGGCCGTCCATCTTCGGATCACACCAAAAGGCATGCTCAAGCCCCTCCTGAGCATTGTCCAGACGCTTGAGAAACCCTTGCCACTCCTCCGTATCGAACACGTTGTCCAGACTGTACATCCGCCGCGTATGGGCCTTGGTTTCCAGCGACGACAACACTTGTCCACCGATCCTGTTTGTCGGGGAATCGGGCGATCGCCATTCGGGATGGCGCTCTTCCAGCTTCAAGAGCTCCTGAAAAGCGGCATTGTACTCGTCATCGGTAATTTCAGGCGCATCAAGCGTATGATACCGATAGTTATGGTAGCTCACGAACGAACGGAGCTCTTCCAGACGTTTTTTATCGGCATCCTCGACCAAAAGGGATTGCAGCGTCCCTTGATTCATGGCTTCATCCTTCGTTACCCCGCTGACGAGGCTAAACAATCAAAAATTGTTCCCGAAGCTGCTTGATGCGATCACGCAAGGCAGCCGCCTTCTCAAATTCCAGATCACGGGCAGCGTCGCGCATCTCGCGTTCAAACTGCTTCAAATACCGGGCCACGTTCTGGGCCGTGATGTCCACTGATGTGGAAACCGCCGCAGGCTGTTGAGCCTGTTTGCTCCGCCCACGCTTTCCCTTTCCTTCGTTTGAGGAGGTGTACAGGGAGTCAAAAGGCGTGGCAAGCGGCTTGCTGATGGTCGTCGGCGTAATGCCGTGCGTTTCGTTCCAGTCCTGCTGCTTCGCGCGCCGACGGGCCGTTTCGCCCATGGCCGCACTCATGGATGCCGTCACCGTATCCGCATACAGCAAAACCTTTCCGCCGGCATTACGCGCCGCCCGCCCGAACGTCTGGATAAGCGATCCTGTGGAACGCAAAAAGCCTTCCTTGTCCGCATCCAAAATGGCGACTAGGGAAACTTCGGGGATATCCAAGCCTTCGCGCAACAGGTTGATGCCCACCAGCACATCAAACTCACCCGATCGCAGGGCTTTGATGATGGCCATGCGTTCCATCGTGTCGATGTCCGAATGCAGATAACGGGCCGTGACGCCCATCGTATTCAAATATTCGGTCAAGTCTTCAGCCATGCGCTTAGTCAAGGTCGTGACCAATACACGCTCATGCTTTTCAACACGGGCCCGGCATTCCCCAAGCAAATCGTCAATCTGCCCTTTTACGGGACGAACCTCAACTTCGGGATCGAGCAAACCGGTCGGACGGATGATCTGTTCCGCCACAATGCCTTGCGAGCGTTCCAGCTCCCATTTTCCCGGCGTTGCCGAAACATAGACTACCTGATTCAAGCGTTCCAAAAATTCATGAAATTCCAGCGGCCTGTTATCCAAAGCGGATGGCAGCCGGAAACCAAAGTCCACCAGGGTCGTTTTCCGGGAACGGTCTCCCTTGAACATGCCGCCGACCTGCGGAATACTGATATGGGACTCGTCAGCGAACAGCACAAAATCATCTGGAAAGTAATCAAGCAATGTGGCCGGAGGTTCCCCTTCCTTGCGCCCATCCAGATGCCGGGAATAGTTCTCGATGCCGGTGCAATAGCCCAATTCCTGCATCATTTCCAAATCAAGCTGCGTGCGCTGCTCCAGCCGCTGCGCCTCAACCAGCTTGTTCTGGGACTGGAACAAGCGCAACCGTTCCCCAAGCTCATCCCTGATATCGGACATGGCCCGCTCAAGGTTATCCCTGTCCGATACATAGTGGCTTGCCGGATAGATAACGGTTTTCCCGATATTCCCTAAAATTTCACCTGTCAGAGGGTCAATCTCCCGGACGGCTTCGATCTCGTCGCCGAAAAATTCCAAACGTAGGGCGCGCTCGTGCTCATAGGCTGGGATCACTTCCAGCACATCGCCACGAACCCGGAACGTCCCTCGGTGGAAATCCATATCGCTGCGCTGATATTGGACATCCACAAGTTTGGTGATGATAGTGTCCATGCTGACACGCTGGCCGACCTCAACCGGAATGATCAGCCGGGCGTAGTATTCAGGAGAGCCCAAACCATAGATACAAGATACGGACGCAACAATGATGACATCCCTGCGCGTCAGGAGGGCATGGGTAGCCGCATGCCTGAGCTTGTCGATATCGTCATTGATGGCCGAATCCTTTTCAATATACGTATCGGACGCGGGGACATAGGCTTCAGGCTGATAGTAGTCGTAATAACTGACGAAATATTCGACGGCGTTTTCTGGGAACAACGCGCGGAATTCATTGTAAAGCTGTGCCGCCAAGGTCTTGTTCGGGGCAAGCACCAGCGCGGGCCGATTGACCTGAGCTATGACATTGGCCACGGTAAAGGTCTTTCCCGATCCGGTAACGCCGAGCAAAACCTGATCTTTGACGCCCGCTTCGATATTGGAAGCAATTTGCTCGATAGCCGCAGGCTGATCGCCTGTAGGGACATGATCGGTTCGCAGCTTGAACAGTGGAGTTTCGGTTGTATTCATAGGAATTCAATAAGCATCTCTTTCCCCTCAGGCAAGAAAAATCCTCATTGGAACCCACCTGACATGCAGCTCAACATTTTCCCTCCCCTGTGACTGAGCCCTCCGCCCTCTCCACAACAACTTGTTCACTGGGTCATATTGTCGTCTCCCCCTGCATGGGATAAAACGGAAAAGCCAATTCGCCAAGGAATCATTTGTTATACCTTCCTTCACCTTGTTTTGGAGCTGCACGGATGCAAAAGGATTTCCTCCACGTCCTCCCTGTTGAAGAAGTCATTTCCCGCTTACTCGGCTTTTCTCCTCTGCCTCAAGAAAACAAACGGCTGGATACGCTCCCCAGCGGTTCCATACTGGCTGAAACGATTATGGCTACGGAAACCCTGCCGACAGCCAACCGTTCGGGAATGGATGGCTATGCCGTGCAAGCCTCCGATCTCTTCGGGGCTTCGGAGGCCAACCCTGTGTGGCTTGACTGTATCGGGGAAATCGCCATCGACCGGCCGCCCAGTTTCACGCTTCAATCCGGGCAGTGTGCCGCTATCGTGACGGGCGGTTACCTTCCAGAGGGCGCAGATGCCGTCATTATGGTCGAGCATACCAAACCGTTCGGCGCTGGCGTCATTGAAATGCGCCGTTCCGTAGCCCCCGGTGAATACGTCATGCAAAAAGGGGATGACGCACGAGAAGGCACCCCGCTCCTCGGACGGGGAACAAAACTCCGTGCTCAGGAAATCGGGCTCTTAGCGGCCCTCGGCGTCGTAGATGTTCCCGTCATCAGGCGTCCTAGGGCTTCTATCCTTTCCACGGGCGACGAACTTGTACCACCTGCACAAACCCCACGGCCCGGCCAAATCCGCGACGTCAACACGTTCTCCCTTTCAGCCATGCTCCGCCCCGTTGCCGATGTTTCCACATTCGGCATCGCACCGGATCAGCTCGAACCGCTAACGACATCCCTCAAAACTGCCCTAACAGGAAAAAATGGACTTCCGGCGGATGTCGTCTTTCTGTCCGGGGGAAGTTCCATAGGCGTCAGAGATCTGACGCTGGAAGCCCTGCAATCTTTGGGCGACACGGAAATCCTTTGCCACGGCGTTGCGCTCAGTCCGGGCAAGCCCTTGATATTGGCCCGCTGCGGTCAGGCACTCGTCTGGGGGCTCCCCGGACAGGTTGCCTCCGCACAGGTCGTCATGCACATTCTGGGGATTCCCTTTCTCCGCCACCTTGCCGGGCATTCCATCATGGCCCAGCTTTTGGGGCAGGAAAACTCCCGATACGGGCACGCGTTCGAGCAAACATTCTGGCCTTCGCACCAAGCCATATTGTCGCGCAACATCGCCTCCCGCCAAGGGCGTGAGGACTACATCCGCGTGAGGTTGGAACATCAGGTGAACGGCCTTCCGCACGCTGTCCCGATCCCCGGCCTGTCTGGCCTTCTTCGGACGTTGCTGGATTCGGAAGGATTGGTGCGGATCCCCGCACGGATAGAAGGCCTTGAGGCGGGTATGCCTGTTGATGTCCTACTTTTCGAGAGCTGAGTTTTTTGAAAAGATAACAGCATGTTATGAGCTAGATGCCTCAGTCAAACTCACCCGTATAACGGGTGGGGTCTTGGTATGGACACTTCGTATCCTCAACAGGCTAAAGCCCGTAATAAAAGGCTCTGTCATAGTATGTGGTTGTTTTATATCCACAGCACGGTGAAAATACTGCTTTTTTATCCAGCTTTTCCATTGGCGGAATCCGTGACTGAGGCATTTGGTAGGCTGTTCCTTTGGAACTTCAAGGGAAAAGCATCAACCATTCTTATAACACAACCTAATAAAAAAGCCCTCCTAGGAGGGCCTTTTTATTGTTCAATACCGCATCACCATTGGAGCCGATTACCCATGATTCCGGCACGGCGATATTTGACATAGGCATCCCGTGCCGCGATATAAGGTTCTACAGCACTCTTTTTCAACGATTCGTATGTACTGATCACCGTCCCCATGTCATTGAAACGGAAGCCAAGGCTTGCCGCAAGCGTAGGCTCAAAATCAAGGGGGCCGATAGGTTCTGAAAGCCAGAAAGATGCGGACGCCGCCCAGTCTCCGGCAAGGCCAACCGTATCACGCACCGTACTTGGGCCGACGACGGGCCATACAAGATAAATCCCCTCGCCAAATCCCCATACGCCGAGCGTCTGACCGAAATCAGCATCTCGGTTATCCACAGGAATGAGCGGCTTACTTTGCTTGGCGACATCGAAGACACCACCGAATCCGGCGGTTGTATTCACAATAAAACGCCCGACTTCAATCCAAGCTTCCCCGAAACGTCCCTGCAACACACAATTCAAAAAACGGATAGGCATCTGGATATTATGAAAAGCATTGCTGATCCCAGTCCGCACTGGTGCCGGGGTAACGTAGGTATAGCCCGTATAGACGGGCTTAACGACCTTCAACAGGAGAACGTCATTGAAGCCGAACCAAAACCGGTTCCACCCCTCCAAAGGGTCGGCAATAGCTTCAGATTCTTCATCATCATAATCCTCAAAGGCAGAATCGGAGTCCGCTACGCTAGCCGCTTTAACTGACGACGTCGTTTCGACCACCTGTACATCAGCAGAGTTGACGGCCTTATCATGTTTTGCCGCACACCCCACCAGAGAAAGCGCAACGGCGACACACAGACACATCTTCCATATTGGGGAAAAACATTGCTCCGCAGTCATGAAACTATCCGTTAATTGACAGTGGATTGGGCCTGAAGCTCTCTGGCCCGGGCTTCAACCTTTTCGATCAACTGTTCAGGAGTCCCCCGCGTCAAGACGTCCTGGAACTGCGAACGGTAGTTCTTGATCAAGCTGACGTTCTCGATCAGCACATCATAGACGACCCACTTCCCGTTCTTCAGCATCATCCGGTACGCCACAGGAACGGGCTTACCGTCGGACAGGGTGACGATGGTCTGGATCTCGGCACGATCCCCCTTTGTCGAGAGGACTTCGCCGGAGTATTCAATTTTTTCCCCGTTATACCCCTGAATTCTATCAAGATACGTTATGAGCAAAAGGTTGGCGAAAGCCTTGTCGAACCGTTCTTTCTGCGCATCGGAAAAACTCGGCCAATTCCTGCCCACCGTGCGCGCTGAAAATTCGTTGAAATCAAAAACTTCATGGACATACTTCTCAATTTGGGCACGGAGCGGAACCCGTTTAATCGGATCCTTGTAATTGGGCTCTTTCAACACATCCAAAATTTGATCGATTTGCTTCTGCAACACCATAAGCGGAGATTCCGCGGCTTGAACGGTACCGCAAAGAACAAACACACTGCACAACGCCAAAACCATATGTCTGATTGTACGCATCATAATTACACCTTCCCGAACACATACTTGCTGATGAGGCTTTCAATATCCACCGCCGATTCGGTGTCCGTAATTTCGTCGCCGCTCTTCAGCGGTTCCCCAGAGCCGCCGGGCTCCAAGCTGATATACTTATCGCCAATGAGCCCGCTGGTTTTGACCGAAGCGATCACATCATCCGTAAGATGCACATTGTCCCCTAGCTGCAATTCTACAATAGCACGGGGCTGTTTGTCATCCAAGCGGATGGACTTGACCCGCCCGACGCGGACACCGGCGATCTCAACCTCCGCTCCGGGGCGCAAGCCGGACACGGAATTGAAAGAGGCCGTCAAAACGTATCCCTCGGAATGGAAAACTTCCATGCGCCCAAGCTTCACCGTCAGGTAGGCGACACAGACAAGTCCGAGCATAACAAAAAAACCAACAGCGGCTTCTTTGGAAAACGACATAGGGGTTCCTTCCTTGTCCTTGATGAGAGCGTTTACCCTTCAAGCCACGCATCCAGCGCGGCCCGAACATCCGGATCCGTCGCGGTAGCCGCGACACGACTGGCTTTTTCTTCAGCCTTCCTATCCATGAAGCGTCGAAGGTATTCATCCGTAGAAGCCTTCAGCGCCTCATATGAACCTGAAAAAACGACGCGCCCGTCACGCAATACCAGTACGTGTTCCGCAATGCGGGCCACGCTTGCCAGATCATGGCTTACCACGATCAGGGTCATTTCCGGGTATGCCTTGCGCATATCCAGCAGGAGCTGATCCATTTGGGCCGAATTGATCGGATCGAGGCCGGAGGTCGGCTCGTCGCAAAAAAGTAGCGGCGGCTCTGTGACAATGGCGCGGGCCAGCCCGCCGCGCTTCTTCATCCCGCCGGACAATTCATTGGGATAATAATCGGCAAACTCGGCAAGCCCTACCAGCTCCAAAATACGCAGGACGGTAGAACGGATGGTCGCTTTGGGCAAACGGGTATGCTCATGCAGCGGCAATCCCACATTCTCGGCCAGCGTCAACGAACCGAGTAAAGCCCCATCCTGAAACAGGACGCCAAAACGCCGCCGCACCCGCCGGAACTGGCGTTCCGGGAGTGCGAACAAGTCTTGACCACCATAAAGGATATGCCCCTGCATAGGCCGCGAAAGCCCGATAACGTGCCGCAACAGGGTCGACTTGCCGCATCCAGACTCGCCAAGGATGACCGTAATCTTACCGCCGGGCAAAACGGCATTGATATCATCAAGAACCACGCGAGTCCCATAGCCTACCCGGAGGTGTTCAAGGCGTATATCCCAAGAAGAATGTTGATCCTTCACCTGAACCTCCTAACGCAGCATGGCCGAAGTGACCACATAGTCCGCCACAAGAACAAATACGCACGAAATCACAACTGCGGAGGTCGTGGCATTGGCGACCGCTTCAGGCCCCATGCCGTCACGCCGCCTGTGCGCATTATACCCCTGATAACAGCAGATCAATGCTATCAGCAGGGCAAACACAAACGACTTGATAAAGCCTTCTATGACGTCCGGCATCAGGACACTGCTCTCGATACCGTGGAAGTAAGCGCCTTCATTGACACCCAGCAGCAGTACGCCGGTCAGGTAGCCGCCGATGATCCCAACCACATCAAAAATGGCCGTCAAAAGCGGAAAAGCTATCAACGAAGCGGCGAAACGAGGTGCGACCAGATATCCCATTCCGGGAATATCCATAACTTCCAACGCGTCGATCTGATCCGTGATGCGCATGACGCCGATCTCGGCGGCCATAGACGATCCCGCACGCCCCGTGACCATAATGGCCGTCAGGACTGGGCCAAGTTCCCTGATGAGCGTCAACGAAACAGCGGCCCCCAAAAAGCCCACCGAGCCAAACTTCACCAAGACATAATATCCCTGCAAGCCAAGAACCATACCCGTAAACAGCGCAATCAGGCAAATGACGAACAGCGATTTCGTGCCGATGACATACAACTGCTGGAGAACTTTGCTAAACAGCTTAGGCGCTATGAATATTTGCCGCAATCCCTCCAACAGGAATAAAAACGTATCCCCAAGGGCACCTATCCAACGTAGGAAAAGCGCGCCCGGAACAGCAAAAAAACGAAATAAGATGTCCATTCGCTCACCGCCCCCGAACAGGCTTCTTTGAAACCTGCGTTGCATCCTTTAATCCCATTTTGGCAAGAATCTGCTTGGTAGCCGCGGCATCCGCATCCGTTCCCCGGACGAGAACCTGCACCCGGAACCATTTGGGACGCCCCTTTTTGTCCTTCTCGATGGTCATGCGAGTACGTAACCCGTCACCGTCCATGCGCTCGCGCAACTTATCGGCACTCTCTCTACTCTTGTATGCCACAGCCTGAAAGACGAAATCATATTTAGCCTTATCCGTAGAAACGGCTTCCGGTTTAGGTGTCGCGGCAACCGCGGGCTGAGCCGCCTTCACTTCGGGCTTGTTGGGAGCTGCATTTGCCGCAGGCTGGGCCTGCTTGAGATCCGTCATGAACGTCAGTTCTTCAGGCTTCAAGATCCCCTTCGCCTCTTTCGGAGCATCCTGCCCTTCAGGTGGAGGCAGCAAGCGCGCCAGTTCGGGCATTTTCTTTTCGGGATTGTACCCTCTGCCGACGATGACTCCAAAGGCAAAAATCCACCCGATGGCGATGATTGTAATGATCCCGCTCGTAATAAGGCCGGAGAAACTCAAGCTGATCGTATATTTCCGGTTAGACAACTTTTTTTCGCCACCAGCATCGCCACCCCCGGATGAGCGCGACGAAGAGCGACTGGAAAATGGCATCAGAGACATATTCTACCCTGCTGTCTGAATGGCGTCTCAAGTGGGGGAACCGGAAGGCCGAACCCACTGGCCGTGGGTTCGGCTGAGGGCAAGGTGATCCCCCTACATGCTTTCAGGAGCACTTACGCCAAGAAGTTCAAGACCATTTTTTACCACCTGCCCCACGGAACGGAGCAACGCAAGACGAGCCAAGGCCAACTCAGGAGCACCTGCCTGAAGGACGGGATGTTTGGCATAGTAGCTGTGCAGCATCCCGGCAAGATCCATCAAATAATAGCTGACGTGATGCGGAGCCAGTGCCTGTGCTGCACCTCTGGCCACATCTTCAAACCGATCAAGGAAGCGGAGTAGAGCCAGATCTTCCGCTTCGGAAAGGGGCGCCAGCAGTGCCAGATCCGGCTTTTCAGGCAGCGCCAGCCCCACCTCGGCGGCCTTCCGCAACACGGATTGCACCCGCGCGTGGGCATACTGGACATAATAAACCGGGTTGTCCATGGAACGTTGTTTCACCAGAGCGAGGTCGAAATCCAGATGGCTGTCGCTCTTGCGGGACAGGAACATGAATCGCGCGGCGTCCACACCCACTTCCTTGACCACGTCGGCCAAGGTTTCAAACTGCCCGGCGCGCGTGGACATGGCCACCTGCGTACCGTTCTCCAACAAATTCACAAGCTGGATGAGCACAACATCAAGATCTTCCGCCTTCCGGCCAACGGCCTGAACCGCCGCCTTCATGCGGGGAACGTACCCATGATGATCCGCGCCCCAGACATCGACCACACGATCAAAGCCGCGATGGTACTTATCATCATGGTAGGCGATATCCGACGCGAAGTACGTCAGCGAACCATCGGACTTGCGCAGGACACGATCCTTGTCGTCACCAAAATCCGTCGTACGGAACCACAAGGCACCGTCCTTTTCAAAAGACAGGCCCGCTTTCTTCAGGCGCTCAAAGGTTTCCTCAACCGCACCACGCTCAACAAGAGAGCGTTCCGAGAACCACACCTGATGCTCAACCCGGAACTCCCGCAAGTCTTCCTTGATGCCGTCGAGGATAGTCTGCATGCCATAGGCAAAACACCTATCCTGCCCTTCCGCATCGGGAAGCGAGGTCAGCCCCGGATCTTTGTCCATCATCTCGCGCGCAATATCAATGATATAGGAGCCCCGATAGTAATCTTCAGGCCATTCCACAGCTATCCCGGCAAGTTCCTTGGCCCGCAGCCAAATGGAAAGGCCAAGGAGCCGCATCTGACGGCCAGCGTCGTTGATATAATATTCGGTTGTGACGTCATAACCGGCAAAACGGAGGATACGCGCCAAGGTATCACCCACCGCCGCACCTCGTCCATGACCGATATGGAGAGGGCCGGTGGGGTTAGCCGAAACATACTCCACCTGTACCTTACAGCCTTCTCCAACAGTAGACTGCCCAAAACGATCGGCGGCGGCATCAATGCGCCGGATCGTTTCACGCCAGAATTCAGGGCTGAACGTCACGTTCAGGAAACCGGGGCCGGCCACTTCGACAGAGGCCAACGAAGTATCCTCATTCCGCAGGGCTTCAGCCATTTTTGCGGCCAGCTCGCGCGACGGCATCCCTGCGGCCTTGGCGGATACCAACGCCAGGTTGGAAGCCAGATCGCCGTGCTTGGGATCTTTGGAAGGTTCGATGACGGCCTTGTCCGGCCAAGGAAGGTTCATATTTTTCAGTACAGCCCTGAAAGAAGCCTCAAGATGCTGTTCGGCGCGCATGTAATACCTCGAAATCGGAACGGTTAATAAAGATAGACGTAAAGCGGTTATTCTACCGCAACACCCGCAAAAGTAAAGTAAGCTGTCTTGAGGACTGCCCGCGGCCTTACGGGGCAACTGAAACGGAAAAAAGAAGAGCACCCTTCCGAAACAAACTATCCTTAAGCTCTCCTCTTGGAACATGGTGGAAAGAAGCGCTCTAAAAACACCGGCTCGGCATAGTATGACTGTTTTATTTCAGTAGTATGCTGAAAATACAGATTTTTTATCCAGTTTTTCTGCTGATGAACTCCATGATTAGGGCATATTATGAGTTATTCCTTTGGGATTTCAAGGAATAAAACATCAACTGTTTCCTATGACACTGCCAAAACACTTTCCCACGCCTCAACCGGTCAGCGTAACTTACGCTACCCCACTCTTTCCAAAACCCACCGGACATATTAACATCTCATCTAAGTACACCTGACAGATTTCCATTAAAAATAGTAGCTGCTGTAAAATGTGCGTTGAGAATCAACCGCCTGGGTCGTGTCAGCAATTAAATATAATAATTTGAAACTATTTAACTATTTTAAGGCTACAAAATATTTACAATAATTTAAAATAGTTAAATACTATACGACGATGCAACCTAGAAAATAACCTCTTGGCCCCTCCCTCCCGATGGAAATTTTCCTTTCCATGTAAAAAGGCTACGGGCTGTCAGCAGTTCTTAGGTAATCCCCTCACGTTACGATCGGTTCTGAAGGCGCCGATTCGTCAGCCGCGTAGGGAGGGCTGCAAAAGGATCTTCAGGCCATGGATGCTTCGGGTACCGCCCCCGCATTTCCGCTCTGACGGCTGGATATCCATTCTTCCAGAATCCTTTGAGATCGCGGGTGATCTGCAAGGGCCTGCCCGCAGGGGATAAGAGATGGACAAGAACCGGAACCTTCCCTTCAGCTACCGCAGGAGATCCCTGCATACCGAACATCTCTTGGAGCTTAACCGCAAGGACTGGTACAATCCCTTCCGCTGATGCCTCGTAGTGCAGACGGACAAAGGAGCCTGAGGGGACTTCCATATGGGTGGGGGCCATCACATCAAGCTCACGTTGCTTGCGCCAAGGGAGCAACGCGTGAAGGGCCGCCGCCAGATCGATTTTCGAGAACTGAGAACGCCGTGATATGCCTTGTAAAAAGGGGATAAGCCAGTCTTCCAGACCTGCTAAGAGCGTTTCTTCCGAAATATCGGGCCAGTCTCCGCCTTTGTCCACAGACCGCAGCAGCTCGACGCGCAGCCGCCACTGTTGCAATTCGTCCGTCCACGGCAAACAGGCCAATCCAAGTTCCCGGATTCCCGAAAGCACCGCTTGTGCCACCCGATCCGCAAGGGAAGACCCGCCGCTTCTCAAAGGAGCTTCTTTCAGAATAAATGCGCCGAAACTCACGCGCCTGCGCGCCGCCACTGCCTGCTCCCGGCTATCCCACACAACTTCTTCGGTTTCGGTAAACTGGGCATGATATAAAGTCTCAACCGTTTCCTGAGAAAGCGGCGCAGCCTGCCAAATACGCACATTACCGGAACCGCCGTTGACGGCCCCTACAGCCAACACAGGCTCGTCAGCCAACGAATCCGTATCGTCCAGAAAGCCGCCGCGCCCGTTGACCATACGGTAACTGCCCCGGCTCCGTTTCTGGGCAAGGCGATCCGGGTACGCCAAGGCGAGCAAGACACCGGCTTGTTCCTCTTCCGGTATATTCACAGGATTCCGGTACGGCGATTCACCCGCCGCATCCACCAGCCGCCCTATTTGGCGGGCAGCATCCCGGATCCGAAAAACGGCGGGCGTCCCCTGACCGTGTTCAAGCAGTGCCAGACGCGGGCGGATATCCGCATCACGCAACCGCAGCGGATCACGCTCATCAGCCATTGCCGCCAACAGGCAGGCGGCCTTGCCAAGCCCAAGCGTTTTAGCGGCAAGAACCATATGCGCAAGCCGCGGATGCAAGGGGAGGCGGGCCATAACCTTTCCCCGTGCGGTCACCCTCCACGCCGCATCAAGTGCCTCCAAGCTGCGGAGCAATGGAAGGGCCTGATTGACCGCTTCCGCCGGGGGCTCATCCAGCCAGTGCAGGGAAGAAGGAGCGGCTATCCCCCATACGGCAAGCTCAAGGCACAGCGGGGCCATGTCGGCATCCAGTATTTCCGGTCGTATATGAGCCGCCATTCCCGCTTCGTCCCCTTGGTGCCACAGCCGGTAGCACACGCCAGGCCCCGTCCGCCCCGCCCGGCCTCTGCGCTGTTCGGCACTGGCAAGGGATACACGCTCCGTGACAAGCCGGGACATGCCCGTCCCCGCGTCAAAACGTACCGTGCGGGCCAAGCCGGAGTCGATGACCACCCGCACGCCTTCGATCGTCAGGCTGGTTTCCGCAATGGATGTAGCAAGCACTATCTTCCGTAGCGGAGCCTGAACCGACGCAATGGCGGCGTCCTGCTCCGCTGCGGGCAAATCGCCGTACAGAGGGCAAAGGTGTACGGTATCCGATCGCACACC
The DNA here is from genome assembly GCF_057864385.1 of Bilophila sp. NCBI lineage: Bacteria > Pseudomonadati > Thermodesulfobacteriota > Desulfovibrionia > Desulfovibrionales > Desulfovibrionaceae > Bilophila > Bilophila sp. The sequence continues at coordinate 23,877 of NZ_DBMAFI010000007.1, forward strand.
TTGAAGTAACGCTTCAACTTTTCGGATTTCACCCACTCCCGGCAGGAACACAAGGATGCTGCCGTCCTCCTCCCGCAACGCGCGCCGGACAGCATCCGCAACCCATGCCTCCATAGGCATATCAGTCCGGGGCAGTGGGAAGTAATACGTCTCCACAGGCCACGTGCGTCCCCTGCTCCGCAACACCGGAACCTCTCCGGGAAAATCCTGTTGCAGCAGCTTAAGGAGTGGCCCGGAATCCAATGTGGCCGACATGATCAGTAGCCGCAAATCGTCACGTAGGCCCTGTTGGCAATCAAGCGCAAGGGCAAGCCCCAAGTCGGCGTTCAGGCTGCGCTCATGAAATTCGTCAAAGATCAGGCAACCGACCCCCTGAAGTTCGGGATCTTCTTGAAGCATCCGGGTCAAGACGCCTTCCGTCACCACGGTAATCCGGGTAGCCGCGCTCACCCGGGAATCCAGACGTACACGGTAGCCTATGGTCTGGCCAACCTTTTCCCCAAGCAGGGAAGCCATATACCGGGCCGCATTCCGGGCCGCCATGCGCCGGGGTTCCAGCATCAGGATGCCTTTGCCGCCGAGCCACGCGGCCCGGAGCAATGCCAAGGGAACCCGTGTCGTCTTGCCCGCACCGGGCGCCGCTTCGAGTATACATCGGGTTCCGCCGCCCAATGCTTCAAGCAGATCCGGGAGCAGGGCCTCAATGGGAAGAACTTCTTTGGTATGATTGGACATGTCCCTCTCTAGCATGAATCCCACTTCCCGGAAAGTATGCCTCCCAACCATCGCGTGGCGAGCTTTTCCTTGAAGAGCGGCTTCGCCTGATCTATGTTCCGAATACCGCCTGAGCCACCGGATCGGGGAAGGCCGGGCGTTCATGAACCATTCATATTTCTGGAGAGCGATATGTCCCTTATGGAAGCGCCGGAGCGCAACCTTGCCTTTGATCTTGTCCGTGTCACCGAAGCCGCCGCCCTTGCGTCCGCGCGCTGGCTCGGACGCGGCGACAAAAACGCCGGAGACGGCGCCGCCGTGGACGCCATGCGCCTGTCCTTCAATTCCCTGCCCATTGCGGGCAAAGTCGTCATCGGAGAAGGCGAAAAGGACGAAGCGCCCATGCTCTACAACGGCGAAATCATCGGCATGGGCAATGGGCCTTCCCTTGACATCGCCGTGGATCCCGTCGAGGGAACCAACCTGCTCGCTTATGGGCGTCCCAACGCCATTGCCGTCGTCGGGGCCGCTCCGGGAGGCAGCATGTACAACCCCGGCCCCAGCTTCTACATGCAAAAGCTGGTTGTCGGCCAAGCCGCCCGTGACGTCATCGATCTGGATGCGCCGGTCCATGTCAACCTCCGCCTCATTGCCAAAGCGCTGGGCAAGGATACCAACGACCTTGTCGTCTTCGTTCTCGATAAGCCCCGCCACCAGAAGCTTATTCAGGAAATCCGGGCCGTAGGCGCACGCATCCAGCTGCATACCGACGGCGATGTCGCCGGTGCCCTGATGGCCGTGGATCAGCGTTCCGAGGTCGATGTCATGATGGGAACCGGCGGCACGCCTGAAGGCGTACTGGCGGCCTGCGCCATCAAAGGCGCGGGTGGCGCCATGCTTGCCCGCCTCGATCCCCAGTCCGAAGCGGAAAAAGCCGCTATTCAGGAAGCGGGCATCGACCTTGCCCAAGTCCTTGATGCCGATACTTTGGTGCAGGGAGATGACGTCTTCTTTGCGGCCACGGGTATTTCCGGCGGCACGTTCCTGCGCGGCGTCCAGTTCTCCGGGCAGGGAGCCGTTACGCATTCCATGATTATCCGCAGCAAAACCGGAACGATGCGCTATATCGAATCGCATCACAACTGGAACAAGCTCATGCAGATCAGCTCCATCAAATACGATTAGTATACTATACGCCGGGACAAAGGGGCACTATCCTTTTGTCCCGGCGCAGTATGGACGCCGCCCCATCCCTTCAACAAGAGACGTGATACATGGCCCTTTTTTTCCGCTTCGGCCTTGCCTGTTTGCTGCTCCTGCTGACAGTATTCCCCACTTCGGCGGAAACGCTGTACAATCAGCCTCCGTTTTCCGAAAAGGAACTCAACCAGTTTATCGCCGATCTTCCCCGTTTCCGTGCATGGATCAAAACCAATAAGGAAAAGGCCCACCCGATCGTCAATGAAGCGGGCGAACCCGATTTCCTTTATTCCGAGAACGCCGCCGGGCATATCAAGGCTGCGGGCTGGAAACCGGAACGCTTTTTCTGCATTATGGGGCGGGCCGCCGCCGCTGTCGCCATCATCCAGCAAGGGGACGCCATCACAAAGGAGCCCCCCGTTGAAATGCCCAATGTGAGCGACGACGAACTCGACATTGTCCGGCGCAATCTTCCCGGCCTGCTCAAGGCCATCAGCCCGGCCCCAACCCCCAAAAAGTAGAGGTCAATATGTCCACTGTTCCCACCGCCGTTCTTTTCCCCGGTCAAGGTTCCCAAGAGCCCGGCATGGGCCGCGATGTTGCCGAAGCATCGAAAGAAGCCATGGAGCTCTGGAAAAAAGCTGAACAGATCAGCGGCTTTCCCCTGCGCGCCGTCTACTGGGAAAGCGACGATGCGGCGCTTATGGCCGATACCAAGCACCTCCAGCCCGCGCTGACGGTCGTCAATGTGACGCTGTGGCAGGCGCTTTCCAGAAAGCTGTCTCCCGCCTGCGCCGCCGGCCATAGCCTCGGCGAATACAGCGCGCTGGCTGCCGCCGGAGCCCTTTCCCTCGAATCGACCCTTGAATTGGTAAGCCTGCGCGGGAAGCTGATGGCGGACGCCGATCCTGACGGCAAGGGCGGCATGGCGGCAATCCTCAAGCTCAACCGCGAAGCCGTGAGCGAAATCGCCAAGGCCGCTGCGGAAGCCACGGGAGAAATCCTCATTGTGGCCAACCACAACACCCCGGCCCAATTCGTTATCAGCGGGAACAAAGCGGCGGTGGAGGCGGCCCTCCCGCTTGTTAAGGAAAAGAAAGGCCGGGCGGTTCCCCTTCCCGTCAGCGGGGCATTCCACAGCCCGCTGATGGATACGGCCGCACAGGAACTCGCCAAGGCGCTCAACAAGATGACGTGGGCCAAGCCGCGCTTCCCCATTTACAGCAATGTAACCGGTAAGGCGGTGACGGATGGAGAAAGCCTGCGCGAACTCGCCGCCGTCCAGATGATTTCTTCGGTTCTGTGGATCGATACGATCGCCAACCAGTGGCACGACGGCATCCGTTCATGGGTTGAAGTGGGCCCGAAGGGAACCCTCTCCCGTATGGTCAAACCGATCCTCGACGCCGTTCCGGTGGAGGAAGAAGTTGCTGTTACGGCTGTTGGCTCTCTGGAAGCCGTAAACGCTTTCGCCTAATCCCTCCGCTCAGTTGAAGCAATCCACATAAAGATGTGGGGAGGACGTTGAAAAACGCCCTCCCCTCTCTTTTTATCGGATCAATCTCTTTACCGGGTCAGCTTGCGGAACTTCAAGCGGTGCGGCTGATCCGCATCCTTACCGAGGCGCTTCTTGCGATCTTCTTCGTATTCCGAATAGTTCCCGTCAAAAAAGACAACCGACGAATCGCCTTCAAACGCCATAATGTGCGTAGCGATGCGGTCGAGGAACCACCGGTCGTGGCTGACGACCAATACGCAGCCCGCGAAATTTTCAAGGCCGTCTTCAAGGGCACGCATGGTGTTCACGTCGATATCGTTGGTCGGTTCGTCAAGCAGGATGACGTTGGCGCCGGACTTGAGCATCCGGGCAGTATGCACGCGATTCCGCTCGCCACCGGAAAGAACGTCGACCTTCTTCTGCTGATCGGATCCGGTAAAGTTGAAACGGGAACAATAGGCGCGGGCATTGATTTCCCGGTTGCCGAGCTTGATCGTCTCGGCACCGTCGCTGATCAGCTCATATACGGTCTTACCCGGCGTCAGGGATTCACGCTGCTGATCCACATACGCAAACTGGACGGTGTCGCCGATGGTCAGCGTACCCGCATCGGGCTTTTCCTGTCCCACAAGCATCTTGAAAAGTGTCGTCTTACCCGCACCGTTCGGGCCGATGATGCCCACGATAGCACCCGCCGGAATGATGAAATTCACATTTTCCATCAATTCCTTGTCACCAAGGGCCTTGCAGACGCCCACGGCTTCGATGACCTTTTTGCCCAAACGAGGCCCGGCAGGAATATAGATTTCCAGTTCGGGGGCCCGCTTTTCGCTCTCGTGGCTCAGCATGGCCTCATAGGCGTTGATGCGCGCCTTGCCCTTGGCATGACGGCCTTTCGGGGACATGCGAATCCATTCCAGCTCACGCTTGAGGGTCTTGCGGCGCTCATCCTCAGCCTTGTCTTCCTGAGCGAGGCGCTTTTCTTTCTGCTCCAGCCAAGAGGAATAATTGCCCTTCCACGGAATGCCGCGGCCGCGATCCAGTTCGAGGATCCACCCGGCGACGTTGTCGAGGAAGTAGCGGTCGTGGGTTACGGCAATGACCGTACCGGGGAAATTCTGAAGATACCGTTCCAGCCACGCCACGGACTCGGCGTCCAAATGGTTGGTGGGTTCGTCGAGCAGAAGGATGTCGGGGTTCTGCAACAGCAGGCGGCACAACGCCACACGGCGCTTTTCACCGCCGGAGATGACGGAAACGGGCGTGTCACCCGGAGGGCACCGCAAGGCATCCATCGCCATCTCAAGCTTGGAGTCAAGATCCCATGCACCCTTCGCGTCCATGAGTTCCTGTACCTGCCCTTGGCGTTCGATGAGCTTATCCATTTCCTCCGGCTCCATAGGCTCGGCGAATTTGGCATTGATCTCCTCGAACTCCTTGACCAAATTAACAAGCTCCTGCGCCCCTTCCTCAACGACTTCGCGGACGGTTCGCGTTTCGTTGACCAGCGGTTCCTGCTCCAAATAGCCGATGGTATAGCCGGGAGCCAGCACGGTCTTCCCTTCAAAGGCTTGATCCACGCCTGCGAGGATCTTCAACAGGGAGGATTTGCCCGATCCGTTCAGGCCGAGAACACCGATCTTCGCGCCATAAAAATAGGAAAGGGAAATATCTTTCAACACTTCACGCTGCCCATGACGCTTGGACACGCGGATCATGGAATAAATAATCTTGTCAGGTTCGTTGCTCATGAAATCTCCTTACAAAAAATGGCCCTGCCGCTGGACGCTCCACTTCAACGGCAGAGTCTGGATGAACCCATGCCATGTTGTGCAATCACAGATGTCCGATTGTCTTTTGCCCTATTTTGCTTCACTATGCAACCATTGGGGAATACGCCATTTGCACTTTCCTGTGCTTTCCTACAATATGCCTTCTGGGTTAGCCAAACAGTCAGTCGAACTTCGCCAAGGCGACTTTGACGGCTTCCTCAGACAGTGGGCCGTCTTATTGCTCGACATGATTGAAAAGGCTACGGGTAAGACCATCTCCAGACGCGATAGCGACGAAACAGTGATGGCATTCGGAGCAACGCTCTCGTTTACATGGGGGATATTGATGCGTTTTCTTGTACCCTGCCTCGTTATCGTACTTCTGTTTTCCCTGTCGCCCATGCAGGCAGAGGGAGCATCGGACGCCACGGCAACCGTCCGGGAGGCTATCAGCGACCTTCTGGATGACTTCGATGATTTCAAAGACTCTGATGTATTTCGGCAATGCATATACGGGTGCGGCAGTAAAAATCCGGGCAGCGAATGGCGCAACAGGCTCACAACGCTCCAGCGTCAGGCCATGCGGCGTAAGGATGTCCCGACCTACCTTAAGGATGCCATCGGTGAACTGTGGCAGATGGGCCGGAGCTATGCACGAGGCAATATCCGTAAAGCAGCCGAACTGCGCCAGCGCGTTGAGGCTGTACTGGAAGACTAAAGATGATGAAAACAAAATGCAAATAAAAGAAAGAAAAAGGATGTGCCTCTTTCTGGCACTGATTATCGTACTTTGTATGGGCTCACCGGCCTATGCCGAAACGCCCACCGCTGAAGCCCAAAAGAAAGTTGCCGCCTATCTCACACTCCTTGACGATATGTGCTTTACCAACCCCTTTTTGTCTGATGGCTTTACTCAAGACCCGGGAAAGAGTTGGAAAGAGGGCCTGGAAAAACTTGAAGCAGAGCTAAACGCCAACCCGGAAGTGGCACCTGCCGTCAGGGACACCCCTCGGCTCCTTATCCATCTTGGTTTTCAGACGTTTTATGCAAGGCACTGTCTTGCCGACAGCAACCGGGACAGAAAAAACGTGCTTGACAGGCTCGGCGAATACGCCGAAGGCATTTAATAAAAGAAGGCTCTGTTATAGTATGTGGTTGTTTCATCTCCACAGTGTGGTGAAAATACAGCCTTTTTTCCAGTTTTCCCCTTGGCGGGATCCACGGCTAAGGCATTTTGCCGGTTATCCCTTTGTAGTTTCAAGGAATAAAGCATCAACCATTTTCTTTAACACAGCCTAAAAGAAAGCTTTGTGGGATTTTTGGGCTTTTGTTCATTCCCGCTTCTGCCACTAACCTCAGAAGCATATTTGATTTTTGAGGAGCAGAGGCCGTACTGCGTTTTGGCATCTGCCTCAGCTTCTTCCTTCCGCTATAGAAGGCTGGAAACGCTTATGCCTAACATGCGAATGTCGCACGAGCACTCTGCCTGTAGCCGTCAGCGCGGCTGTGCAACCGTATTAGCCCTATCTATCGGTACCTACCTTGATCTTATCAACGCTCCGCTTTGACCATACAAACGACAGCCGGTTCTCCCGATACTCCCATTGCCCTTTCTCCAACTCCGAAGCGTTGGGCAGTAAGGCCATATCGTTATTGAAGTGCTGGCGTCGCCCATCGGCGCAGCGTCGTTGTGGTGCGGTCATGTATATCCGACCAGTACCGTGCTAAGCCATGCGCGGGACGGAAACGGAAGCGTAACGGCTACGATCAAAAACCTATGTACATTGCATCGACACCTTTTATTTGACCCGGCTTACCCCCAATCAGCTTGACATATTCAAGTTTTTAGTTATAGCTAAAAAGAATCAATCCCTTTAAAATAGGAGAGCAACCATGAAGCGTCTATTCGCGTTGGCCCTTGCCGCTACCCTTGCTGCTCCCACCATAGCCGTAGCAGGTTTTCAGGGGCCGAGTTCCGCTCAAGGGGGAGGTTTCCAAGGCCCCACTACCGGCATTGAGGCCGATACTGTAGCCAAAGCTCAAAAAAGCTGGGACGATGCCCGTGTCGTGCTCACCGGGAACATCACTCAACGGGTTGCCGGCAGCGACGACAAATACATCTTCAAGGACGCCACGGGCGAAATGATTGTGGAGATCGATTTCGAGCTGTTCGCAGGCCGAACCGTTACTCCCCAGAACAAAGTACGTCTCTCCGGCAAAGTGGACAAGGACTTTATGGAATCCCCCAAGGTTGACGTAAAGGTTCTTGAAATCCTGTAACGGAAGATCCCAAAACAGCCTCTTAGGGTACATTGTCGTTCTGAAGCGAAATGGAGGGGAAGGAAAAGCCTTCCCCTCTTTTTCTCAGGTAAAAAGAGGGTTAACCACCAAAGAAAAAATGCCAAGTTGACAGTTAAAGCGGCATTTACGCGTATGAGTATGTTCTCTTTTGAAACAATACCGCTAATATTTATATAACTATATAGTTATATAAATATATTTTAACCTATTACAGACAGAAATTTTTTATCCAGTGGACAAAGCCCCAGCCGGATACGGACTCGCCATCTCATTCCCATCTTCTGTTCTGACCACTTCATTTTGGGCTCTTGCGTATAGCCACGAAACGCGTTAGGAGGAACCTTCTTTTAACAACAGCGTGGCGAAAGGACTGTTATGAGCAGCACACCAGACGAAATCACTATTGAATACGAAGAGTCCGGGCAGATCATCATCAAGGAGCTGGACAAGGTCATCCTCTCCAAAGGGGCATGGACAACTATTCTTTTCCGCTATCAGGAATTCGACGCGGAAACGGGTGGATACGGCCCGGACAAATATGCTATCCGCCGTTATCAGAAGTCGGGGGGCGAGTACCGTCAAAAATCCAAATTCAACATCTCCAGCGCGGAACAGGCTCGCAAGATTGTGGACGCCCTCTCCGGCTGGCTTGCGGACGCTTGATGCACATCTTTGCCAAAATGCTTTCCGCCGTCCTTGTGGCGGCTTTTTTCGTTTTCCAGACAACCTTCTCCCATGCGGAAGGCCTGTTTTCAGCCACCGTGACGCAGTGTACGGACGGGGACACGCTTGTGCTTGATACGGGGCAGCGCGTCCGCCTTGCCGGAGTCGATACGCCTGAAAAAGGTTCCAAGGACACTCCGCCCCAATATTATGCCCGCGAGGCGGCGCGCTTTACCTGCGAACGGACAAGGAAGCAGCGGGTTAAGGTTATCCCGCTTTCCGGGCCGTCCCGCGACAGGTATCAAAGGCTCGTCGCTGAAATCATCCTTCCCGACGGGCGTTCCCTCAATGAACAGCTTCTTCTGCACGGTATGGCCTCTTTTTATGCGCATAAGAACCTCCCCAGCCAACTGGTGCGCCGCCTGACCGCAGCCCAAAAGGAGGCGCTGGACAAGCGTACCGGCTGTTGGGCGTTCGTCCTGGCCCGCCCTCAGGCTCAGCAACCCTACATAGGCAATAAGAACAGCAAACGCTTCTTCTCCCAACCATGCCTGCGGACGATTACTCTTTCAAAAAAAAATCAAGTCCGCTTTTCAGATCTTGAAGAGGCTTTCAGGGCTGGCTATGCACCGGCAAGACAATGCGGTATCTGGCCATCCGCGGAGTAAGGGGCTTTCCTGCACGCCGCCAAAAGGATACTCTGCCTTCATGAATACAGAAACGTGGAGGCAAAGATGTGGAACGCCGAAACAGCCCGATTCCTACATGACTGGTATGCAACGCCTGAGGGAACCTATGCCATCGCTCAGGAAAACCGCCTTTTTCAACACTTGATCTCTCAGTGGCCCCGGCGCGGGCATACGCTTCTGGACATAGGATGTGGTGCAGGTATCTTTTTGGAAATGCTCTGGCACTATGGATTTGATGTCACGGGCTTTGATACAAGCACCGAACTGCTCGACATGGCGAGGGAACGGCTGGGAAACCGGGCTGAATTCCAACTGGGGCACCCGGAACATCTTCCTTTTGATGATGAAGAGTTTGATTACGTAGCTCTGCTTACCGTATTGGAATATATGGACAACCCGGAAGACGTGCTGCGCGAAGCCATCAGAGTTTCCCATCGCGGCGTCATCATCGGTTTTATGAACAGTTTCTCGCTCTACCAGATACAAAGGCGCTTGTACCGCCCGACCCTTGAGTTCCGGCACAGACGCCATAACCTGAACTTCTGGTCGCTGGCCCGTATGGTCAGGCGGATCTGCCCTAAAGCAGCCCTATCCCCCCGCTCCGTATTGCTTGGCCCGCCAATCACATGGAAGAAAGAAGGTTTTTGGGGGAAACTCAACAGCCTCCAAACGCCGCTTCCCATCGGGGGCTATCTCGGCATTTGCATCGACACCATGCCGCGTGTCCCTCTGACGCCTTTATTCCTTCGCGCCAAAGAGAAAGCATTCAAAGTTTATGCGGGACTCCAGCCCGAGGCCAACCGTGAAGGGGCACCATCCCGGCCTTGATGAATGTCTCCACTCTTGGAGTACTCCAAGAAACGGTTGTACCCTTTAGCCGCCCCCTTTTTGGGAGGCATGGCTCAGGCAAAGGACGGGAATTCTCCCGTCCTTTCCATTACCCACACGGCAATAGTGCCCCTGCCATCCACAGCCGCCGTAGGCGAACACCTTCTCCCGGCCCAGCCAACCATCGAAACGCTCCCGCGGCGCATATCTCCTTACAATGCCGATCCCGGTATCCGGCAGTATCCTACCCTTGAGAGAAGCGCACACGAAAACGGTTTCCGCCTTCCCAGTGCTCATGCATCACTTTCCAGCCCAAACGTTCACAGCCCCGTAGCACAAGCGAGAGCCCCAGCCCGCTGCCGGGGCTTTTGCTGGTTCCGCGCACGCCCCGTTCAAACATGCGTGCGCGCACATCAGGATCGATGACGGGGGCGGTATCCGTCAGAAGCATTTCCTCCGTGCACAACTCCAACAGAATGCGGCCCTGTTCGGTATAGCGACATGCGTTGTCGAGCAGATTGTGCAAAACCATAGCAGCCAGCTCAGGGCTTCCCAAAACCGTCAGACGATCGGGCAACAGACTGGAAAAGGTGACAGGCCTCCCACGCAATCGTTCCCGAATCTCCGCCTCTTCCTGCCTTGCCAGCGCACAAAGATCGAAAGGCCGGAACTCCAACTGCTCCGGTTTACGCGCGAGAAGCAGCATTGTACCAACCATCGCCGTCATGGACTCGACTGTGCGCTGCATTCTGACCACAATCGGAAGCAGTTTGCCATCTCCGCTCAAGCGGCTTTCCAAAATCTCCACCCCGCCCTGCAATACGGTCAGCGGAGTGCGCAACTCATGGCTGACGTCCCCAGTAAATAGCTGTTCCCGGTTTAAAAACTCCCTTAAGGCCTGCTCCCTTCCTGCGAACGCCCGCGCCAGATCTCCGACCTCATCATCCCGACAACACAACGGCGTGTCATCCAGTGCTTCGCCCCGGTTGACCCTGCCGGTCAGCTCGACAAGCGGTGAAACCAGCCGACGGCTCAACCAGTAGGCCAGCAACCCTGCACCGATCAGGCTCCCCACGACACATGCCAGCGCAATGTCGGCCATCACTTCTTCCAGATCGTCAAGATCCTTGATCTTGCCGACAATGGCGTATTCTTGCCCCTCTTTGTTCCTGAATGTCATGGCATAGCGATCCCGCTTGATGCGCACAAGCTCACGCACTTTGGAACGCTCCGGACGCAAATCATCAGGAATAGCTTCCCCGACGTACCATCTTACCTTCAGCTCCTTTGCGAGCACCTTACTGTCTACGGAAAGCCTTTCCCCCTTGCGGAGCGCATCCCCTTCCTCTGCGGCTATGAGCAGACGCATGATCGGTTCCATATGCCAGCGAATGACATGGGTAATCGCATAATCATATGAAAGATAGGCGGTTAGGCTGAATATACCTCCGGTTACCAAAGTCAAGATGAGGAACGCTTCCGCGATACGCCTGCTGAGTGACCGAGCCCTGACACGCCGCACCGCCCGATCGCGCAACGCCGTCAGCGGACGGGAAAAGGCTATTGCCCGCCGCAAGGCGCCGCAGCCGGAACGGAACCCAGTAAGAAGCAAAGGGATTTTATTCATGCCGAACCAATGTATAGCCTACATGAGGGATAGTCTTAAGGAGCGGACAGGTAAACGGTTTATCCAGCTTTTGCCGCAATTCATGGATATGGGTACGTAAGGCATCGCTGTCCGGCGGAGAATCCCCCCAGATGGCTTGTTCAAGTTCCGCTCTGGGGACGACGGTTGGAGCGGCCCGCAACAATGTCTCCAAAATGACGAACCCCGTGGGGCTCAAGCGCAGGGGAACCCCGCTCCGGGTTGCGCTGTGGGCCGCGGGATCGAGCTCAATATCTTCCCAGCGTAAAACGCTGCGGGTTTGCCGCCCCTGCGCACGGCGCACCAGCGCACGCAGCCGGGCGTCCAACTCTTTCATCGAAAACGGCTTGACCAGATAGTCATCAGCTCCGCAATCAAGGCCCGTCACGCGATCCGCAACTGTATCACGGGCCGTCAGCATAAGGATAGGGGTCGGATCGGTATGGTCTTCCCGTAACGCTCGGCATACCGCCAACCCATCCATCCCCGGAAGCATGATGTCCAAGACGATGACGTCAAAGGTACCCGCTACCGCCATTTCCAATCCGATATGGCCATTGGCGGAACAATCGAGCTCATAGCCGAGAGGCTCAAGGAATGCGTATAAATTTGCGGTAATATCTTGGTTGTCTTCAATAATCAGTGCACGTATCCGACCTGCTTCCATACGCCCCTCCACTTCCCTCAAACAGCTTTCCGGCAATGCCCATAAATAAAAGGCGAGCACAGAGGATTTCCGTGCCCGCCTCCCAAACGAACTACTTCACGATTTCAAGGTACCGTACGTCCACTTCATTGGCGCGCCCCTGCTTCTTGTGATCCACCTCGCCCGTCAGCCTCACCCGCGTCTCCGGCGTTACCCTATTGGAACCAAAGATCCGCTGGCCGATTTCTACCGTTACCTGTCCAGAACCATCTTGGAATACATACTTATTTTTGCTGAGACGTTCCAGAATGTTGCCTTCCAGCGTGCAGGTGGTATCATCAAGAGCATTTTGTACCTGCGCCGCTTTCGTAATGGTCTGAGGGCCGGGACCGGCAAACCCGCCAGTACTGGCATTAGGCCCCTCAAAACCCGCAAAAGCGGGAACAGCCAAAGCCAAAGAAAGCAGCAAAACCATGATGTAACGCATACGGACACTCCTTTATTGGGGTTCTCATTCATTGATGTGGCCATCATGCTATACCGGGTGTGAAGAGAATGTTAAGAACGAAAAAATTCCCTCAATCGGCCTCCCTTACCCTTTGCATCCCCACCACCATGAAGTGTCCTTTCTTACCAATGTATTCGTAAGGCTCTGTCATAGCATGTGATTGTTTCATCTCCACAGTATGCTGAAAATGCAGCCCTTTTGTCCAGTTTTCCCTTGCCGGAATCCGCGGCTAGGCGCTTTGTTGATTATTCCTTTGGAACTTCAAGGAAAAAACAACAACCCTTTTCTACGGCACAGCCATTCGCAATAAAAAACGGAATGGCCCAAATGTATTTTTTGCGGCCCCGGCGCGCTACCAGCCATCAGCGGTATCCCCTGAGGGACTCCGGCCCCGTTGAAGGCAACCCCTTGTTTTCCACCCGATACTATTGCACACTTTATACTCTGGAGGTGCAGCCATGACCAAGCACGATAGCCCTGTTTCATCCGGTAAGCAGCCTCTGTTCGCCCCCTTCGCTGTTCCAAAGATCGGAAATATAACTACGGCATGGCACGAAATACTGCATCTTGGCACCAAACTCCACCACTCCGCCGGAAGCATCGTCAAAGTTGAGGGCGAAACCTGCTTTGATCTCTTCTACATCGAGGAAGGGAAAGTCCATGTAGTTTTCGACACGATCGACGGCAGGGTGCGCTCGGTCGTTTCCTTTGAAGCGGGAAGCATCTTCAACCTCGCCCCCGCAGCCACCCGGCGTGAGGCATCCGGCCAGTACCAGTGTATGACCGACGCCGTGATCTGGCAAATTCCGGGAAAAGTGCTGCACGATCCCTCTTTTGCCGCCCAGTATCCCAACCTCATGCTTTCCGTCATCGAGCTGCTCGGCACACTAGTCCTCACCTACCACACTTACCTCACTGACATGCTTATGGATGATTTCGTCATCCGTTTCAGCCGCTTTCTCATTTCTCTCAGCCTTGAGCGGGGGTCTGACAACTTCCCCCTCGGCATGACGCAGGAACAGCTCGCTTCCGTATTCGGCGTCCATCGCGCTACGCTGGCACGAGCAATCCAGTACCTAAAACAGGAAGCCATCATTGCCTGCTTTACCTGCCGCCATGTGGAAATCATTGATATGGAACGGCTGCGCCATATGGCGCACCTGTAAAACCGTTATTTGTGAAAAAATATTTATTTAGTTTATTCTTATTTTAATAAAATTATTTCAATATAATATAAAAAATAAAAAAGCTCGTCATTCTTCATGACGGGCTTTTTTTGCGTTTTGTCGCATATGCGATAGCCATATCCGCCCATATTGTGAAAGAAGGAACACGTAAAGGTATCTCATGATGCCCCGGCTTCGGAAAACACTGTTTGCTCAGGAGGAAACGAATATGCCCCCAGTCATCGACAGGAACAAATGCATTGGTTGCGGCGTGTGTGCGGACGTGTGCCCTCTCCAGGTTTTTCGCCACCAGCCCAAGAAGGACAAAATTCCTGAAGTGCGCCGCCCTTATGAATGCTGGCACTGTAACGCCTGTGTTCTTGATTGCCGGGCCAAGGCGATTGAGCTCCGGCTTCCGCTAACGCATATGCTGCTCTATGTGGATTCTGATTCCCTCAAACCCAAAGAATAACGCAGCAGTATCCTTTTATCCTTCGGAGGTACCATCATGATCCCCATCAAAGAAAAGCTGGAATCGGACGTTCTTATTGTCGGCGGCGGCATTGCCGGGCTTATGGCCGCTATTGCGGCGGCGGATAAAGGCGCGAGCGTGACCCTATTGGACAAAGCCAATACGAAACGCAGCGGGGCGGGGGCCACGGGCAACGACCATTTTCTCTGCTATATCCCGGAGAAGCATGGCTCCATCGATGTGGTCTATGAGGAATTCATGGACAGCCAAAACGCCACCAGCAACGACACGCCGCTTGTCATGCGCTTTCTGGAAACCAGCCCCACCATCGTCAACATGTGGAACGACTGGGGCATCAACATGAAGCCCACCGGGGATTTCCACTTTGAAGGCCATGCCTATCCGGGGCGTCCGAAAATCTTCCTCAAGTATGACGGCCACAATCAAAAAAAGGTGCTCACGGAACAGACCAAGAAACGAGGCGTCCATATCGTCAACCACTCGCCGGTACTGGAACTGTTCCGTGATGCGGACGGAGTCACCGGAGCTCTGGCCCTCGACATTTCCTCCGACGAGCCGGCCTACCGCATCGTAAAGGCCAAAGCGGTAGTGGTCGCCACAGGATACGTCAGCCGCCTGTTCACGACCGATCCCACGCCGAGCCAGATGTTCAACACGAACATGTGCCCTTCCGGGACCGGCGACTCCATCGCGCAGGCGTGGCGCTTGGGGGCCCATCTCGTCAACATGGAAAAGACTTACCGCCATGCCGGGCCCCGGTTCCTCGCCCGCTGCGGCAAGGCCACATGGATCGGCGTCTACCGCTACCCCAACGGCAAGCCCATCGGCCCGTTCATCACCAAACCCAATGTGGAAACCGGCGACATGACCAGCGACATCTGGGCGTCCGCCTTTACCGATCTGAAGCTCAACGGCACGGGCCCCGCCTATATGGACTGTTCCGGCGCGAGCCCGGAAGACCTTGAGCATATGCGCTGGGCCATGCGGTGCGAAGGGCTCACCGCGCTGCTCGACTATATGGACAAGGAAGGCATCGATCCCGGCAAACATGCCGTGGAATTCGGACAGTACGAAGCCAACCTCTGTACCAACGGCATCGAAATCGACATCAACGGCGAGAGCAATATCCGCGGCCTGTTCGCGGCGGGCGACATGATGGGCAACATCAGCGGCGACATCGGCGCTGCGGCGGTCTACGGCTGGATCGCTGGGCATCACGCGGGGGACTACAAAACGCTTGGGCAGCCCGCTGATGTGGACGGGACGCCTTTCTGCCAGGAACGCATGGCTTTTTTCAGCGGCCTGTATGAACGCAGCGGCGGCGCGTCATGGCAGGAAGCGAACTTTGCTCTCCAGCAGATCATGACCGAATATGCGGACTGCGGCCCGCACCGTCTGCGCTCCGATACGCTGTTGACGGCAGGCATCAAGTATCTCGGTGACCTGCGGAAAAAAATCAACAAGGAAATGTCGGCATCCGACTCCCACGAACTGATGCGCGCTGCGGAAGTGCTCAATCTGCTCGATCTCGGCGAAGCGCTCATGATTGCGGCACGTGAGCGCAAAGAAAGCCGGGGACGTCATTTACGGGCCGATTTCACCTTCACGAACCCCTTGCTCCGCGACAAGTTCCTCCGCGTCTGGCAGGAAGACGGTACGCCCCGCACGGCATGGCGCGACCGCCTGAAATAGGCGATACGCCGGGGAAACAACCTCCCCGGCTCCGCCATACGGCCGCCCTTCCCAATTGCTTTCCAAAATTCCGCCAGAATTCCGAAGCATACCGGTAAACGCCCATACATTCCCTGTCTGGTCAGGCCATCCTTCCCTCATACCAACAGAGGTCGTTATGAATCCCGTTCAGGCTCTCAAGTGGACCATGACCCTGCTTATCCCTTGCGGCATCTATTTCCTTTCTCCACAAGAGGTTTCGCCGCATTTCCCACTATACATGGGGATTACCAGCGCCGCCATCATAGCGTGGGCGCTCAATGTATTCCCCGCCATCGGCGTGGCGGCGATGCTCACGTTCGCCTATATCCTTTGCGGCGTAGCGGATGCCGAAGTCGTATTCGGGCCGTGGGCTACCGTGCTCCCGTGGCTGAGCTTCGCGGCGGTCATCATTGGCGAAGGCATGGAAAAGACGGGGCTGGCCAAGCGGCTGGCCTTGCAATGCCTCAAGCTGACCGGCGGCTCCTTCAACGGTCTTGTGGCGGGATTCTTCCTCGCCGGGCTCGTGCTCGTCGTCATCCTGCCCTCGATCCTCGCCCGCGTAGTCATCTTCTGTGCCATCGCCGTAGGCATTATTCAGGCGCTCCAGCTTGATGCCAAGTCCCGTATGTCGTCCACCATCGTCATGATGGCTTTCTTTGCGGCGGCGGCCCCGCAGTTCATGTTCCTGCACTCTTCGGAGTCCTTCATCTGGGCCTTCGGGATGATGCTCAAGGGGACGGACAAGACCGTCAACTTTTGGGATTATGTCTATCAGGCAACATTCATCAATTTGATATACTACGCTTTGTCCATGGCAACGGTCTACATCGTGAAGGGGCGCGAAACGCTTGTTTCCGGGGCATACTTCTCCACGTTCATCGAGCAAAGCCGCCGTGAAATGGACCCCATCCAACCTCGTGAGATCAAGCTGCTTATTCTCGTCCTCGGCATCATCCTCGGCTTCATGCTGGAGCCCCTGACTCATATTGATCCCGTATACGTCTGTTGCGTGCTGGCACTCCTGAGCTACCTGCCCGGCATCAATGTCCTTGACCGCGAGAGTTTCAGCAACCTGAATATCGTATTCCTCGTGTTCATCACGGGCTGTATGGCTATCGGCTTTGTCGGCGGCAGTGTCGGCGCGAACAAGTGGGCCGTGGCGAGCATCGTGCCCCTGCTTCAGGGATGGGGCGAAACCATGTCCGTCGTATGCGCCTATATCGCCGGGGTCGTCATCAACTTCCTGCTGACCCCGCTTGCAGCGACGGCCGCGTTTACGCCCGCCTTCGGAGAGCTGGGGACGGCCATGAACGTAAACCCGCTCCCGCTGTTCTACGCATTCAATTTTGGCTTAGACCAATACATCTTCCCGTATGAAGCCGTCTACTTCCTCTATATTTTCATCACTGAAAAGGTCCTGCTCCGCCACATCGCAACCGCCTTGGCGATCCGTATGCTCATCGTAGGAATCTTTGTCGTCGTGCTTGCCGTACCCTATTGGAAGGGTATCGGCCTAATGTAGCACGCTCAAAAATGGCGGGAGCCCCCTGCTGGTTCTCCCGTTCACCTTTCCATTTCCAGCCACCCGAAGTGTTGCCCCAGATAGATTTCCGGGGCAACATTTCTGTCTATGCTGTACGATAGCTTACCCATCTTTCATACTTTTCGCCTTTGGCTGATCGTTCTTACAACGCATTATTGACACGCCTGTTTTCGTCTCGTACCCTCTATGAGAAAAATTACGAAAACCTATTCTCAATGCGGCTTCAAGCGGCTTGGATCTTATGAGCATCATAGCTCCCCTTTATTGACCTTTACCTTTTATATCCCATGAATATTCAGCCTTTTACCTGACGACTCCCCGCAAGGTGCATGGAATGCGCTTTCCTGTCTGCGTCGGGTCTGGCAAAGCCTCAGCCCCTTCATGGGAATGGAAAGCACCGCCTTTAACCCAAACCATATTGTCTCCACAAACAGGTGCAACCGACACGACGCGGAACTATTGGAAAACCGTCATGAAATTTCCAAATGGTTGCCCTAGAAGAGGACAACGCGGCTCTAGAGGATGAAAGATACATGCCGTGTAGCTTTTCTCCCACGGGACATCATAAAATGAGGCGAATATGATCACGTTATCCGAAGCAGTACTTGACGAATTGAAACGCCTAAGAGGGCGTACCGAACGTACGTTCCGCATTGAACCCGGATGTAGTTGCTGCCACAGCCCGACGTTGGAATTGATTCTGGACGAACCTGAAGACGACGATGTAACCATGGAAGTTTCCGGTTTTACGTTCTGCATCAAGAAGCATATGTTGGATCAGCTCGGCAGCGTCCACATTGAAGCTGACCACGTAGAGGGATACCGGATATTCTCGGAACGGTCACTCTCCTCCTTTGTCAAAAACGGGCGCTTTTGCGCTTCATAACTCTATCCATAGAAAAGGCCGGAAACATTTCCGGCCCTTTCATTTTATCCGCCAAGGCGGACTCTGCTTGATACTCGCGCCGGTTCACTCCATTTATGGAGCTCCACCTTCAGCATGCTCTCCTCCCTGAGCCGACTCCCCAAACGCCTCCGGTCAGAAGCGAATCCCTGTGCTTCCCCAGCCCACGGACAAAGCAATAAGAATATGCAGCCATGCCGAGACATTCACCTTTTTCGATGACTTTCTAAAAAATTCATTTTGAATTTCAGATAGTTGAAACACAACTTTCATTGTAAAAGCGAATGCCTCGTCATGCCTGCGATCTTGCCCTCTTCCCGGCTCTCCGCTATCTTACGCCAAGATACGGTATCGGCCCGTTTCCTTTTCGATACCGCCAACGAGGAGATAGACAAATGCCCTTGCCCATGCCCGAAGAGGAAGAACTACACCGCTGTCCTCACGGAGAACGATGCCAAGCCCTAATGCTGTGCTCTCTGGACTGTGCAACAAGTGGCGCCCACCCAGACAGGAAAACAAAGGCCGATGGCCGGTTCATCGTAACTCCGTGGTGGTGCATCCATAAGTGCAAATGGTTTTCGGAACACAAGAACGAAGTGCCCAAAAAGCCCTGATCCGTCGAATAGAAAAGGCTGTGTTATAGAAAATGGTTGATGCTTTTTTCTTGAAGCTCCAAAGGGATAACCGAAAAAATGCCTTAGCCGTGGAGCCCGCCAAGGAGAAAACTGGAAAAAAGGCTGTATTTTTCACCGCACTGTGGAGATGAAACAACCACATACGATTATAATAGAGCCATAGAAAAAATCCCCCAAACAGACGCTTGGGGGATTTTTTATCAAACAGCCGCTTCAGAACTTACTTCTTCAGCCAAGGCATGAGGGCACGCAGCTTGCTGCCCACCTGTTCGATCTGGTGATCGTTTTCGATACGGCGCTTCGCCTTAAAGCTCGGGTAGCCGCAGCCACATTCAAGGATGAAGTCACGAGCGAACGTACCGTCTTGGATTTCGCTCAGAACCTGCTTCATGGCCTTGCGGGTTTCATCGGTGATAATGCGGCGGCCGGTACGGTAGTCACCGAATTCGGCGGTGTCGCTGATGGAGTAACGCATCTTGCCGAAGCCGCCTTCATAGATGAGATCAACAATAAGCTTCATCTCGTGGCAGCATTCAAAATAAGCGATTTCGGGCTGATAACCGGCAGCAACCAGCGTTTCGAAGCCGGCCTTGATCAGTTCGGTCACACCACCGCACAGGACGGCCTGTTCGCCGAAGAGGTCGGTTTCGGTTTCTTCCTTGAAGGTAGTTTCGATCACGCCGGAACGCGTCCCGCCAATGCCCTTGGCATAGGCCAACGCCTTCTGGGTGGCTTCGCCGGTGGCATCCTGATAGACGGCAAACACGCAGGGAACCCCGCCGCCTTCCGTGAAGGTGCGGCGAACCAGATGGCCGGGGCCCTTGGGAGCCACCATGAACACATCCACATCTTTCGGAGGCTCGATCTGGCAGAAATGAATATTGAAGCCGTGAGCGAACACCAGAGACTTGCCGGGCTTCAGGTTCGGAGCGATGTCTTCGCGGTACACGCGGGCCTGATGCTGGTCGGGCAACAGGATCATGATCACATCAGCGGCAGCGGCAGCTTCCGCGGCGGACATGGGGGCAAAACCGTGCTCCTTGGCAAGAGCGTAGTTGGCACCACCGGGACGCTGACCAACAATCACGTTTAGGCCGGAATCACGCAGATTCTGGGCATGCGCATGGCCCTGGCTGCCGTAACCGATGACGGCAATGGTCTTGTTTTTGAGAAAATCCAGGTTCGCGTCCTGTTCATAGAAGGCTTTCATGTTCTCTCCTTAACTGGTAACTCCAAACATTCCGAAAACACGGCCCAACGCGGACCGTCCCAGAATCACCTGCGGGCATGCGCCTAAAAGCGGATTGCTCGAAAACTCAAAATACACAAGAGCACAGAAGCTGGCAATATCCCCCTCTCCATAAAAACATAACGGATGCTATACGGAAAAGGGGGAAATCCAATCCACTACGGCTGTTTTTGAAGCCAGAAACAGCAATTCAAAAGATAAACGCTAAAAAAGCGGCCCGCGAAAATTTCCACGAGCCACTTACAAAATCGTTTAGATATCGTCGCTCTGCATCGTACGCCGGACAGCGAGCGTTCCCGTACGGGCAAGCTCCTTAATGCCGAACTTCTGCAGCAACTGAATAATCGCCTGCAACTTGGAGTGATCGCCCGTTGCTTCCAACGTCAGGTCGGTAAGGCTCACGTCCACGACCTTGCAGCGGAAAATGTCCGCTATGCGGAGCACCTCGCCGCGCTTGGATTCTTCCGCGTGAACCTTGATGACCATCATTTCCCTTTCAACATAGGCCATACCGTAAAAGTCGACGACCTTGACGACGGTCACCAGCTTGCGCAACTGCTTGACGATTTGTTCGATGATCTGCTCGTCGCCGCTGGTGGTGATGGTCATGAGAGAAACCCCATCCTCAAGGGTGGGGGCCACATTGAGCGACTCAATGTTGAAACCGCGACCGCTGAACAATCCCGCCACGCGAGAGAGGACGCCCGGTTCATTCTCAACAAGTACAGACAAAACGCGCCGCATTCTTCCTCCAAGAGCTGTTAAAGTTCACCCAAGAGGGCAACACCTATACGATCAACATTTCGTCCAGCGAGGCCCCGGCCGGTACGATGGGAGAAACATTCTCTTCCCTATCCACCAGCACGTCAATAACAGCGGTCCTCGGTGAAGCCAGAGCCTTGGGCAACAGCTCCTCAAGCTCTTCTTCCGTCGTAATGCGATAACCTTCCGCGCCATATGCGTCCGCCAGCTTCACGAAATCGGGCTGCCCCTTCATGTCCGTGGCGACGTAGTTGGCATCATAAAAAAGTTCCTGCCACTGGCGAACCATGCCGAGATGCCGATTGTTCAGAATGAGGATCTTGACGGGAAGCCCATTTTCGACAGCCGTCATCAGCTCCTGAATGTTCATCTGGATGGAGCCGTCTCCCGCGACATCGACAACAAGGCGATCCGGAAAAGCCAGCTGAGCCCCGATTGCGGCGGGAAGCCCATACCCCATCGTGCCGAGGCCACCTGAGGTCAAATACGTCCGCGGCTTATGGTACTTATAGAATTGGGCCGCCCACATCTGGTTCTGCCCCACTTCCGTGGTGATGATGGCTTCGCCCTTCGTGATCTCGTACATGCGTTCGACGACCTGCTGCGGCTTCAACACATCGCCCTTGGCCCATGAAAGCGGATGCTCCTTCTGCCATTCCAGCACCTGCCCCATCCAGTCCGCATGATCCCCTGCCCAGTCCTTCTGGGCATGACCGGATTCCAGAATGGAACGCAACCCCTGCAAGGCGCTGAGCGCGTCGCTCACAACCGGCACTTCCACCCGGACGTTCTTACGCAATGTCGTCGGGTCGATGTCGATGTGCACGATTCGCGCGTTGGGAGCAAACTGGGACAATTTACCCGTAACGCGGTCATCAAAACGGGCTCCAACAGCCAAAATGACGTCGGCCTGAGTCACGGCACGGTTTGCCGCAAAAGTTCCGTGCATGCCGAGCATGCCTATCCACAGCGGATCATCGCCGGGGAAAGCCCCCAAGCCCATCAGCGTGGAGCAAACCGGAGCGTGCATGAGATGAGCCAGCGTACAGAGTTCCTCTGCCGCATTGGCCATAATCACACCACCACCAGCCACAATGAGCGGTTTTCTGGACGTAACGAGGACATCCATTGCCCGCCGGAGCTGGTTCAGGTTGGCCCGGAACGTGGGACAGTACGACCGCATCACCACATCTTCCGGCCAAACGAATTCACAGCTTGCCTGCTGGATGTTCTTAGGAATGTCGACAAGCACAGGGCCGGGACGCCCGGAGCGCGCCAGATAGAAAGCCTTCCTGACAGTTTCGGCCAAGTCTTTGACGTCTTTGACCAAAAAATTGTGTTTCGTGCAGGGTCGGGTGATCCCTACAATATCCACTTCCTGAAACGCATCATTTCCGATAAGCGGCGTGGATACTTGCCCCGTAAAAATAACCATGGGGATGGAATCGCTGTAGGCCGTCGCAATCCCCGTCACAGTATTGGTCGCACCGGGGCCGGACGTAGCGAGACAAACCCCAACCTTTCCGCAAGCCCGCGCATAGCCGTCGGCGGCATGGACAGCACCCTGCTCATGCCGCACGAGAATATGGCGTAGATCCGGGTGGTTGGACAGCTCATCATAAATATCAATGACAGCCCCGCCGGGATAGCCGAAGAAAAGGTCAACACCTTCACGCTTCAGACTTTCCAAAAGGATCCTAGCCCCGGTGCACAACATTAGTTGCCTTCCTGTTCGTTATAGCCGTCGAGGATGGCGTGCAGGCGCGTCTTCCCTTCAAGCTTCTGTTTCTTCAACTGCTTTAACGTCTGTTCTTCCGTAGGCGTGCGATAGACCTTGGCTTCGAGCTTTTCTACCTGCTTTTCATAAAGAATATGGTCTTCCCAGAGTTCTTTCAGTTCAGGATTGACGGCGGCGTACTTTTCCAGAAGAAGAAGCTCACGCTGTTCCATAAGACTTTCTCCAATAATAGAGGTTTGAAAACGACACTGGAACGCGACGCTGTGCGTTACCGTTCCTTAAATGCATAGCCCAAAAAACGAGGAAAGGGAATGCCAATTCATGGCTGACTCCCAGAAAGGCGCTTTCTTCCTTTGCTGGCGGCCGCCCCTTCTTTCTATTTTCACAGGTTACAGCATGGCCGCATACTGGAACAGGGAACGGACCACGATGGACTGCACCAACTGGATGGCGATAAGCACCACGATGGGGGACAAGTCCAACCCGCTGATATAGGTAAAGGGAAGCCATTTGCGGATCCTGTACAGGACGGGCTCGGTTAAGGCATTCAGCGTACGAACCACGGGATTGTACGGATCAGGACGAACCCAAGTTAGCAGGGCGGAAATGATAACAACCCAGAAATACAAGGTTAAAAGCGTATCCATAACCCGCGCGATGGCGAAGATGATATTGCCAAGCACAAACATGCTACCTCCTATTAAAGATACGTGGATGGACGTTGTCAAATGCGGTCCAGCAGAGGAAGCCGCTCCAGCGCACTGCGCAGATGCGCAAAATTGTCGATATGCACGGCCGCGGGCAAATCCGGGCTGTTGTATGCCAACAGGGGAACTCCGCCGCCTTGTGCCGCAGCGGCATCCGTAGCGCTATCGCCGATAAACCCTACCACTTCAGGGCCACACTGCCATGCTTCAAGGATACGGTGAACCCCGGCAGGATCGGGCTTTGAAGGAACAATCTCGGCGGTCATGACCGGATCGAACATCTCGCGCAGGTTGAAGCGGGCCAACAAGTCCCACATGCCACCTCCACGATTCGTATGGATTCCGAGCCGGACGCCCCGCCCACGCAACCAATGCAACATCTCCTCCAGCCCCGGCTCAAGCTCCAACTGCGGCAACGCTACATCCCTATACGGGTAACGCTCCGCAATAGCTGGCAGGAGCTTTAGTTCCTCCGGCGAAAAAATATACTCAAGCGCCTCCTGCGCCGTGGACATTTGAACATATCCTGCCTGTTCCGGCGTAATGGAAGGCTTGCCGACTTCCCTCAATAACAGATTATAATAACCGATATTTACATCCCGGGAATCGACCATGACGCCGTCACAGTCGAAAATAAGGCCGGAAAGCCCTGCGGGAAATGTCCTCTCAAGCAGAGAAGCCAATGTCGTCACCGAGGATTGCATCATGCCTGCTCCAACACATCGTCTGCTGTACAAAGAATCACGAGTTGCCGTCTGTCAAGCCATGGCCTATCCGATTGCGGCGCTTTTTTTCCGATCAGCTTCCACATCGGCTCCTCGCCATAGGTCACGGCATAGCCCGCCGGGGCATGCCAGCCTTCAGGCAATCGGGCCAAGAGTGACGGCGATACGGGGTCCTGACATATGCCGGCTTCCGCAAACGCTTTTGCCATCCGCTGATCCGCCGTACAGACCATCGTTCCTTCCGGCAATAAAATTGCAAACAAATCCAATATAAAACGCCATGAAGGCAACAGTGTGGCCGGATCATCAGGAACCAGATCCCGCATCATACCAAGCAGGCCGGAAAGCATGTCCACATCTTCATCGGAAGGCTCCGTCTCTGTACCACGTCCCCCCAGATGCGCTGCCAATTTCTCCGCCCCCGCACGATAACGCGCCGAGAGCTGCTCCATATCCAGAACCCGTTCTTCCTGAAGCCAGCCCAGCAAGAGAAAACGCTGCGCCCAGCGACGCATATCTTCCGTTAACACCGTATCTTTTCCGGCCTCTC
Source organism: Bilophila sp. (assembly GCF_057864385.1). NCBI lineage: Bacteria > Pseudomonadati > Thermodesulfobacteriota > Desulfovibrionia > Desulfovibrionales > Desulfovibrionaceae > Bilophila > Bilophila sp. The sequence goes on from NZ_DBMAFI010000007.1 coordinate 48,526, forward strand.
GGCATTCGCCTGTTTCAGCGAAGCGCTTCAAATCCTCCCGCTCCTGTGAAACCTTCTGAGCCGCGGATGGGAAAGATGCCGCCGTATCCGAAAGGGCAGCAATACCCGCCTCATCAAGCTGCGCCAGTTCCGCAAGGCAAGCTGCCGCCTCCGTAGGCGTATAAGGCAAAAAAATCTTATGCCATACATCAGGGGCTCGTTGCCCCCAATAGCGGCTCGAAAGCCCCGGCCAAAGAGGTCGAACACTCCCCGAAAATCCCTCAGGGAAGAATTCCCGGTGCATCGTCGGAACATATACAATAGAATCATTCGATTCTTTTTGCATGATACATCCTTTGTAACAATTCTCTTGCAGCCGCCCTGCATCTTGACCTCTAAACCTCACAGGCGTACTGTGCCAGCATTGATTCCCGTGATCCGCCCAGCAGTGCGGATTTGGCCTTCCGGCCTCGTCAAGGCCCCCATCCCGCCACGGCATTTTGTTGTGTACCCTGATGGACAGAAGGATGCAACGCCCTTTGCTTGACCTGCCCGGGATCCATCGGTATATCTCTGTCCTATAAAAACGGAGGCCTTTATGTACGGTATCGGCATGCAAGAATTGCTTGTAATTCTCGTTATAGTAGTGCTTATCTTCGGTTCCAAAAAACTCCCCGAAATCGGCGGCGGGCTCGGTAAAGCCATCCGTAATTTCAAGCGGGCCAGCTCGGAACCCGACGAAATAGATATCACCCCAAAAGACGAAAAGAAAAAAGACGATACAACCCATTCCGCATAGTCCGCCCCGATTTCAGTTCAGGGTCAATCCTTACTGGCGTTTTTGGGTAATATCTGTCAGAATAATTCCACTCCTTCAACGGAGGTTGGCAGCAACGCAAGGCATATAAGGAAGGCCACCATGAAAGTCGAACAACTTTCCATTTTTCTTGAAAACAAAGCCGGTCGGTTGGCGCAGGTAACCAAAACGCTGGCGGAAGCGGGAATCAATATCCGAGCCCTCTCTCTGGCCGATACGTCCGATTTCGGTATTCTCCGTCTCATTGTGAATGATACGGAAAAAGCCATCAACATCATGAAGGAAGCGGGATTCACCGTTGGGCGTACCGCTGTCGTTGCAGTCGAAGTAGACGATCAGCCCGGTGGGCTGAACAACATCCTTGAAGCCTTGTCCGGCCAAAACGTCAATGTGGAATACATGTATGCGTTCGTGCAGGAAGGCGGCGGCAGTGCTACCATGATTTTCCGCTTCGATCGGATTGATCAGGCCATCGAAGTGCTGAAGGCCAAAAACATCCCTATCATCCCCGCTGACCGCATCAACGGTTAGTGAACAGGTTCCCAAAAAGTCCCCACTCCCAAGGTGGGGACTTTTTTTATCCCTTCTCGCGATCAAACAGAAAAGGTTCCGTCATAGCATATTGCTGTTTTATTTCAGTATAATGCTGAAAACAGAGACTTTTTCTCCAATTTTTCCGCTGACGGACTCCATGATGGGCGCACTTTATTGGTTATTCCTTTGGAATTTCAAGAAATAAAGCATCAACCGTTTCCTATGGCACAGCCCGCAGGTGAGTATGTCCTCCTTCATAGAAAAAAGCTGACTCACTGTGGATGGGATTGAGGGCTCTCTTCCACCTACACGAAAGAAAGACGCCGCCGGAAATCTCCCGACGGCGTTTTTCTTTCAGCTCAAAGAGCGGCTAAAGCCAATCAAACCAACGCTTCCACGACCCCTGGATCTGCTCACGGGCTTTCTGTGACTGCTGCTCACGGTACCTATAGTACGCAGACAGGGCCTTTTCCTTCGCATGAGTACTGACTTCCGGCACATCGGGGAAATTATCCACAATGTACGTATAGCGCCGCCAAGCCGGGCCATAGTTGTTCATGTTCCAGAATACATCGCCCAAGTACAGCTCATGTTCAGCAAGGAGCCGACGGCAATTTTTCATTTCCTCGACAGCTTTCTGAGCGTATTCAGTATCCGGGTAGGTCTCCCTCAACCGTCCGAAGAACTCCAAAGCCTCCTGCGTCGACGTCGTGGGCCGATCTACGGAAATAAAACTCTTCAGATTAGACATCCCTACCTGATACAAAACGTAGGGAATAGCCTCATGGCGAGGGTGAAGCGATTCAAACTCTTTATAAGCTTCGGCTGCCTCAGGGTATTTTTCGTCAAGGAATAAAGCGTCACCAAGCGACAATTCCGCCTCAACCGTATAAGGGCTGAACGGGAAGTTATCCTTGAGCTTCGTATAGTACTGAGCAGCCTGTGAGTAATTCTTCTCTTGCATGGCGTCGTTGGCGCCTTCATAAAGCTCCTGAGCCGTATCTTCTGGCGGAGGCAGGAAGAAATAGTCAATGATGCCACACCCAGAAAGAAGCAAGAGACATGCGGCCAGCACTAGATGGCGAAAATACATGCTTAGGCGTCCAGTTGTTCAAGATACGTAAAGGCAGCCGTAGCGGCTGTAGCCCCATCCCCGACGGCGGTCGTCACCTGACGGCACATCTTGGAACGGATATCCCCCGCCGCAAAGAGTCCCGGCAAATTCGTCCGCATCTCGCAATCCGTAATGATGAACCCCTGCGGATCCAATTCGAGACCGGCGGGCAGGAAGCTGTTTTGAGGCTCATAGCCCACAAAGACGAACATCCCATCCACAGGAAGCTGTGTTTCTTCACCGGTCTTGACATTTTTCAGTTGAAGCCCCTGCAACGAGCCTTCTCCTATCAAACCGGTTACCACAGTATCCAACACCAGTTCAATCTTGTCCGAAGCGGCGCGGATTTTATCCTGATAAACCTTGGCGGCGCGGAAACCTTCCCGCCGATGGATCAAATACAGCTTGCTGGCAATCCTAGAAAGGTACAACGCCTCTTCCAGCGCTGAGTTCCCTCCGCCAACCACGGCAACGACCTGATCGCGGAAAAAATTGCCGTCACATAAGGCACAATACGAAACCCCCCGTCCCGTGAGTTCCGTTTCACGCGGCACACCCAGAGGACGGGGATTGGCACCAGAGCAAACAACGACCGCTTTCCCTACGATGGTTTCTTTCCCTATGCTGAACAACCAGCCGCCGGGAACCTGCTCCATCTTGAGAACCGCATCATTATACCGATCCAGTTCGTAGCCATCCAGATGCGCAGCGAACGCATCCGCCATCTCCCATCCCTTAATCCCTTTTGGGAATCCGGGATAGTTCTCAATGCTTTCCGTCTTGAGGATTTGCCCCCCGGGAGCAAGCATTTCGATCTGAGCTACGGAAAGTCCGGAACGGCAGAGATAAAGGGCGGCAGTGATCCCAGCGGGGCCGCCGCCTACGACAATGGCGTCGTAATGCTTCATGCCAAAGCCTTTTGTTCGATCATAGTCGTGATGCTGGACTTGGATACGGCACCGGTAACCTGCTCAACGACTTCACCGTTCTTGAAAAGAATAAGGGTAGGAATGGCGCGAATCCCATACTTGCCGGGGGTAGAGGGGCTTTCATCCACATTCAGCTTGACCACGGACAGCTTGCCTTCGTACTCATTGGCGAGCTCATCAATGATGGGGCCGATGGCACGGCAAGGGCCGCACCAAGGGGCCCAAAAGTCAACCAAGACAGGAAGCTGGGACTGCAACACAACGGCATCAAAGTTGGAATCATTCACTTGGGTAGCCATTACCGACTCCTTACGAAAGTTGCTTGTTAAGAAACAAACTGGTGCACTTTTTACGAGAAAATGCAGTGCCTCCAACGTAGCAATTGTAGGTGCGAGATCTCAGGGTGTCAAGATGCTGCGGAAAAGATTCACTCTTTGAGAAAAACGGCCCAAGCTGTTTAAAAAGGAAGTAGAGGGACACGCAACTCCCCAAAATCATCAGGGAGTTTTTGCCCACGAGGAATTGCGGGGAACGCCAATCCCTGCCCGTACCCCTTACAGGCCAGCAATTCTCCCGCATGTGCGATCATGACGGCGTTATCGGTACACAGAAATCTTGATGGCAACAAAAGCGGCTTGCCCACTTTCCTGGCAAGCGCATGCATTGCGGCCCGAACCTGCGTATTGGCGGCCACACCGCCAGCGACGACGATTCCGGCGATCCCTTTTTGCCGCTCACGGTAAAACGCCTTCTCCATCTTAAGGCTCAGCGTTTCAGCCACAGCCAACATATAGGATGCGCAGACATCACACAGGGCGGGGGAAGCCGAGTCGGTACCGGCTTCGCGGATACGTCTGCCCTCCTCCACAAGCGCGGGGTGTTCGTTGAGATATGTCAGTGCGGCCGTCTTCAATCCGCTGAAGCTGAAATCCAAATTATCCACATGAGCATATGGACGCGGGAATAGGCGCGCATCGGCAGTCCCCTTTTGGGCGAGGCGATCCAGCAACACTCCGCCGGGATATGGCAGCCCCAGCATCTTCGCGAACTTGTCGCAGGCTTCCCCGGCAGCGTCATCGAGCGTACGCCCAAGCAGTTCCAGCGACTCCGGGGCGTCTATTCTGTAAATATGGGTATGCCCGCCGGAAACGAGCAGTCCGAGCAGCGGATACTGCAACTCATGTTCAAGGCCCACGGCCAACAAGTGCGCATGCAAATGGTTGACGGCAATAAGCGGCTTGTTGCCCGCCAAAGAAAGCCCTTTTGCAAAGGCCACACCGACAAGCAAGGCCCCAAGGAGCCCGGGGCCACGGGTCACCGCCACCACATCCACATCTGCGAGGGTCAATCCCGTGCGGCGCATCAATTCGTCATATAATGCGCCCAAAAAACGGTAATGCTCCCGGGAGGCGATCTCCGGGACGACCCCCCCAAACAGGGCGTGCACATCCATCTGCGTGGCAAGCACGGATTCCACACACTTCCCGTCCCTGACCAGTGCCAGCGCCGTTTCGTCACAAGATGTTTCGATACCAAGGCAAAGCATGACAACCCATCGTGTTCAATAGAAAAAACAATATCCCTGATAAACGAACGATCGACCCATTCTCGGCATGCGAACATGCCCTGAGGTCGATCGTCCGTCCATCACGCTGCCGGACCGTATCCGGCCATGCGCGGATTACTTCTTGTAAATAGCATTGACCGCTTCGACATCCTTGCGGGAACCGATAAACAGGGGCACCCGTTCATGCAGCGTGGTCGGCGTAATGTCCAGAATGCGGTTATAACCGTCGCTTGCGGCACCGCCGGCATTCTCCGCAACAAAAGCCAACGGAGAGGCTTCACACAAGTACCGCAGCTTCCCACGGCTTTTTCCCTTGCGGCTGTCCGGCGGGTACATGTAGATGCCGCCGTACAGGAGCGTCCGGTGGAAGTCGGCAACCAGCGAACCGACGTACCGTGCGGAACAGGGGGCCGCATTCGGATCGTCAGGATGCTTGAAGTAGTCGATCGCGGCACGTGCCTTATCATCCCAGTGGTTCCAGTTGCCCTCATTGACCGAATAGATGCTTCCGGCCTCAGGGATACGGATATCGGGATGGGACAACAGGAATTCCCCCACGCTCGGATCAAGCGTGAACCCGTGTACCCCCTGACCAGTCGTGTACACCAACATGGTCGAAGTGCCGTAGAGGAAGTAACCGGCGGCTACCTGCTCGGAACCGGGCTGGAGGATTTCATCAAGCTGCACTTCACCGGTGCGTCCGGGCTTGCGGCGCAGGATGGAAAAAATGGTCCCGACGTTGATGTTCACGTCGATGTTGGAGGAGCCATCCAGCGGGTCAAAGATCAGCATGTAATCCCCACGGGGGAATGCCGCGGAAACGCGCACCAATTCCGCGTTCTCTTCGGAAGCGATGGCGCACAGCACACCGGAACGCTCCATCCGGTACAGAAGAACCCTGTTGGCAAAATCATCAAGCTTCTGGACATTCTCACCCTGAACGTTGATATCCCCGGTGCCGCCAAGAACATCAAGCAGACCAGCCTTATTTACGCTGCGGGCTATGATTTTGGCCGAAAGAACAAGATCATGAAACAACGCAGTAAAGTGGCCCGTCGCCTGCGGAGCCCTCTGCTGCTGCAGAAGCAAATGTTCGGTGACGGTGATTTCAGAAGACATGAGCCCTCCTTATGGGTCCTGTGAACGATCTGAAAGTGAATCAAGAAATCGCCTTTGAATAGCCATCGAAAACGGGCATGCAGCACCTTGATCAATCTGTAATGGCCGATTCCTCCATTCCCAACCCCTTAATGGGGGGGAGCGGCGCTGTCAGGATGCTGCTCTCTCCGCCTTCGATGACAGAGGACTCCGTGACCGGAGCCAGCATGCCCTGAGAGCTGAAGGCCGCCGGGTGGGACAGCGCATCCAACTGTCCGGGCTGTTCGGGGAAATGCCCTTCCGAAGGCGTCGCAAACACAATCGGCTGCGTCCCAAGGAAACGTACCATCCAGATGAACGATCCGGTCTTGTTGGATACCATACCATGTGTGGAATCTTTTGTGAGTTCGTTCCAGTCCTGCCCCGTCAACGGCGTGGCGTCAACCGCAAAACGGCCCGGCCACAAAACCCCCTGTGGCGCCAGCACAACAAGATCCTCTGCGCCGCTGGTATAAGTGAGGAGCGAACGCATGTCAAAATGAGCCACGAGCAATCCCAACATTTCCGAACCGGAGTAAATGGGAATACTGATCAACACTTCTGGCCCAAGCGGCGTATCCTCAACCAAACCGCGAAGGCCCCGCAGCTCGTTGCCTCTGGCTTTTTGCTCCAGCATCTTCGCAAAATCAAGCTCTTTCATGGCCGCCGGAGGCTCCTGTGCGAGAACGGTGCCGCCGGCGTCTACCGCCGCAAGGCCGGAAAGCCACGGGAAGCGGTGGAAGAGAATCTCCACGGATTCACCCGTCGGCGGCCTGTCCGAGTTCTGAAGATACCGCTCGAGCTGCTCAAGCTGGATGTCTATACCCACCATGCGAGAGGCGAGCATCGTTTCGGCATCATTCAATACCCCCTTGTCCTCATAGTCAATCTGGGCGGGGGGATTGATGTATTCACCGTAAAAAGCTTTGGTGCTTTTCCATGTGCTGTCGAGCGTGGAACAGCCTCCGATAAACACCAAAGAGCCAATCAGGGCCGTCGTGATAAAAGAACTCTGCAAAGACACACCATTCTCCAATGTAAACAGGCGTACTATACGCGCGCCCGTGCTTCGAGGCGATCCGCTAACGACTCCAGAAGGGACATCAACTTGTTCTGCCCTCCCACGTCGCCATACGAAGGTTCTCCCATTTCCGTCTGCTCTCCGGGTTCACCACTGTTTCCAGCCATCCGGGAGGCCAATGCGACGACACTATCATGTAATTCTCTGGCTTCTTCCGGTGTAGGCGCGGCAGCTTCAAGCTCCTGATAGATTTCAAGAGCGCCGACAATGTCCCCCTGTTCCGCAAGGACATCTGCCATGGAGCGGGTCCGCAGTGTCGGCTCTTCAGGATTCTCATCAGCCATATGGCCTGAATCCTCATCATGAACCATATGATCCGGTTTCGCTTTGTTTGGCAAAAAAGGCGTCGCGCGTGGAGGCTGCTCCCTGACGGGGGCACTTTCCTCAAGCATGCTCTCAAGGAGTTCCGCATCAGCGAGGGATGACTCCTCTACAGGTGCCGTGCGGAAAGAAGAAGAAGAAGAAGAAGAAGAAGAAGAAGAACGCTCCTGAGCGGAGGGCGCAACCGTACAGAGGTTTTCTCCGGGAAAGACGCCGCATGTGGGATCGGAATCCGAAGCCTCACGAGGCTGGGAAGAGGAGAAGCTGCGGCGGACGTCCTGCAATATGCCTAAGCCGCTCTCCAGAATCAGGCTCAGCGAGCGTTCCGGGTGGCGTATCGTCGAGGCCATCAACCGAATAGCCAGTGCCAAATCCCTGTTCTTCTCCGAAACGGACTCAGCCCACACTTCCCAGAAAGCAGGATAGTTTTCCAGCAACCCCGTTACGGCGGAAAGTTCCTCAGAACACTCGCCGGAACGGGATTGTTCAAAAAGAATCTGGATCAGCAAAAGGCGCGCTTCGAGAAAAACGGACGAATGCCGCAATCCTGCCCGCAATACCTCTATGGCTTTGTCCGGCTGTTGCGAGTCTCTCAGGAGTTTCGCCAGCGGAAAAAAAACTTTGGAATCAGGGTCCAGTTTAAGGACTTCCTGATACCACTCAATTTTTTCCATCATGAGGCAGGGCTCCACGCGCATTCGCATCTTCCGTAAAAAGATAAAGAATTTCGTTACTGCGAACGAAATTCAGCCGCTGCCGGATCATCTTTTCCACATACTTCTCGTCAGACTGCAGGAGGCGGATTTCCCTGCTTAGCCCCGCATTAACGGCATCGAAGGCATCGCGCTCCTTGAGCAGTTCCGCATATTGCGAAGCCAGTTCCCTATACGAAACAAGGCTCTGGTGCCCCCACAGCAGGCGAGAGGCAAGAACCACATTGACGATAATAGCCAGAATGAGAATAAAAACTTTCCAAAGCGTGGCCTTGGAAGATGTATTTACGGTGCTTCGTGCGTTCATCATGCAGCCCGATCGTTTTCCCGCCAGATGCCATAAAACTTATAGAAGTAATTCAGGCCGGAAAATATCGTGAGCACAAGGGCAATGTAAAGCAGAAAATTTCCAATCAAATGCACGTTTACGCCCAAAAGCGGATAATGGAGCAAGAGAGGAATGATGGCGATGATCTGCATGACGGTCTTGACCTTGCCGTATTTGTCCGCGGCAATAACGACGCCCTCATCAATGGCCATTGCACGCAAACCGGTCACGGCAAGCTCCCGGCCGATGATGATGATGGTCACCCATGCCGGAACCCATCCCAGTTCCACAAACATGATCAGGATGGAGCAGATGAGCAACTTGTCGGCAAGGGGATCCAGAAACTTCCCGAAGCTCGTAACCATATTCCCCTTACGGGCAATATGCCCGTCTAGGAAATCGGTAAGCGACGCAATCCCGAAAAGCACCGCTGCGAGAAAGCAGGTGATCTTCCCCGGAAAATACAACAGGAGAATGATAGGAACGACGAAAAAAATCCGGGCCAGTGTAAGCTGATTTGCCAAATTGAACATAGTATTACCCGCTTTTGGCGACAGTTGTTGGGTCTCTATAGCACAACCATTGTGAAAGGCAAAGAGCAGAATTCCCCACCACAGCGGCTTTGCTTCAGATAACTATCCCATGTTCAAGGCAATATAAAAACAGGCGGATCAGCCTGCGGAGCGGCCAGATCCGCCTTACAGCATATTTCGACGGAAAATCCCTATTCACCCTCGGTCGCGGCGATAACGGCGTCCGCGAGGGCCATGAATCCCTGACGCGCCGGGGAGTTTTCCGTCAAGGAAACGACCGGCACGCCCCGATCCGCAGCGATGACCGTGGCGGTATCCAGCGGAATGGCACCAAGGAACGGCAGCTCATATTGTTTCGCAAGCTGCTCTCCGCCGCCCTTTTTGAACAAATCGATTTCCTTCCCGCAATGCGGACAGCTCAATCCGCTCATGTTCTCGACGATGCCGAGGATAGGGGCCTGTACCTGCTTGAGGAAATCAAGGGCCTTGCGGACGTCGGCAAGGGAAATCTCCTGCGGCGTGGTCACAACGATACACCCCGCATCGGGGATGGCATCCAGCACGGTCAAGTGCTCGTCGCCCGTGCCGGGAGGGGAGTCGATGAGCAGATAGTCCAAAGCCCCCCACCGCACATCAGTCAAAAACTGTCTGATGGCCCCCGTCTTCTTGGGGCCGCGCCAGAGGATCGCCGTATCCTTATCTTTCAGGAAAGAATCCATGGAAATAAGCGACATGCGCTCACCACAGGGAACAGGCAGCATTTTACCGTCTTCGTCAGCCATGACGGACGCAGAAGCGCCCAGCAAACGGGGCACGCTCGGCCCGTGAATATCCACATCAAGGATACCGACCGTAAAGCCGCGCGAGGCCAGGGCCGTGGCAAGGTTGACCGTTACGGAACTCTTGCCCACGCCCCCCTTGCCGCTCATGACGAACAGCTTGTGGCGCACATCCTTCAGATTTTGGGAGAGTACTTTATTCTGCATAGCCGCGGTCATGGGGATCGTGGCCTGCCCCTGCGGGGCCTGATTGGAACATGACGACATGAAAAGACTCCTGAAAAGCGTTAGTCCCAAAAGGACCGTCCCGGTTTGCCACAAAAGACAGGGAAAAGAAACCTTACCAACCATGATCTCCGACAAGATCAACAAAGGCGACATTGCCGAAAGCCCTTGCCGTCACCCTGCCGTCGCGCTTGGATACGCGGAGCAGCTTCTGCTCCCTGCGCGCCCTTCCCACCGGGATAGCCATAATTCCGGGATCAGCTAACTGCTCAAGAAGCGGCAGGGGCAGATTCGGGCCTCCCGCCGTCACAATGATACGATCGAAAGGGGCCTGAACACGCCAGCCTAAAGTTCCATCACTGAGCTTCATACGAATGCCCGAACTTCCTTCCGGGAAAATCTCCCTTACGGCTTCGTACAACTCCCGCACACGCTCTATCGTAAACACTTCGAGCCCCATTTCCCTCAGTACGGCCGCCTGATATCCGGATCCCGTACCGATTTCAAGCACTTTCATTCCCGGCTTCGCCTCAAGCAACTGCGACATGAGCGCGACGATATAGGGCTGCGAAATCGTCTGCCCAAACCCGATGGGCAGGGCGTGCTCCTCATAAGCCCGCCCCTGAAGGGCTTCGGGGACGAAAAGGTGACGCCGAACCGTCCGCATGGCTGTAAGAACAGCCTCATCCGTGATGCCCCGCTCTTCAAGCAGTTTGACCATCCGTGCGCGCTGGCGTTTGAAATCGGGAAAAATCCTTTGCTGTCCGAGTTCTGTCATGAATGTTCCAGTAAAAAACACTACAAATATCCGCCGGGCGGCTTCCCAAAGCATACCGGAAGGCGTCGACCGCCACTTGCCTAGACGCTTTCCCTGTGCGAAAATGCTTTCTTACAGTATGACCGTCTTGCGCAAGAATGCAAGCTCCCGCCATCGCCTCAAACAGGTATTTTTGCATGGCCCCTTGATTCGTGCCTTAACGAATCCTCATCACTCCACCGAGCCATGCTGCACCTTTTTATGGAGAACAAATATGATTTATGTCAGCGACCTGATGACGAACAGAGTGTTTACGCTTCGGCGCACGGATACCCTTCAAGACGTGCGCTCCCTCATGCAGCTTGCCAAGATCCGCCACATTCCCGTGACCGAAGACGGGGATCATTTCGTCGGGCTGCTTACACACCGGGATCTCCTCGGTTATGCGGTATCGCATCTTGCGGAAATCAATCAGGAAGAGCAAGCAGAAATCGAGTCCGCCATTTTGGTCGGCGACATCATGCAAACGGATGTCAGAACAGTTTCGCCCGATACCCTTCTCCGGGAAGCGGCGGAAATCCTGTACCGCAACAAGTACGGCTGTCTGCCGGTCCTTGATGATGACAGGAAACTCGTCGGCATCATTACCGAAGCCGATTTCCTGCGTCTGGCCATCGCGCTGCTGCACGACGCTTGATCTCCCACTCGTCAACCCGTTGGAGCCCCTTTCATCACCGAGCGCGCTTTAAGGAAAAAAAATGGGTCGCATCATTCGTAATACCATCAGTTATGGCTTTGTGACACTCATTCTAGCTGCCTTAGGTTTTTGCATTTATCTCTTTCTGGACGACCTTGACGGGCCTGAAATCACCATGACGCCCGATACCGGGCGGATCTCGCCAACGCAGGAGATTACCCTCAAACTTATGGACGTCAAATCAGGCGTCCGCTCCGTTGTCGTCACCATCCACCGCAACAACCAGTCTCTGGTCATTCTCGATAAAGTATTCAGCGAGCCAGCCCCCGTTCAAACGACTTCGTTCAACCTCAAGAACGCGGGCCTTCGGGACGGCGCCTTTGAACTGGAAATCACGGCACGGGACAATTCCCTCATGAGTTTTGGCAAGGGAAACGGAACCACGCGCAAGTGGAACATGCAATTGGACACGCAGCCGCCTAAGGTCCGCATTAAAACGACGGTCCCCGCCCTGCGCCGTGGCAGCGTGACAGCCATAGCCTACAGCGTTTCGGAAGATGCCAGCATGACTGGTGTCCAACTCGGAGAGCAATTCTTCCCCGCTTTCCTTCAGCCAAGCGGCCTGTACTACTGCTTCTTCCCCTTCCCGTTGGATACGCCCAAAGGAAAGTTCACGCCGGAACTGATCACGCGGGATCTTGCCGGAAACGAATCCCGAAACAGAGTCCTCGTCAACGCCGGAGAGCGAAATTTCCGTAAAGACACCCTTAATATCAGCGACAATTTCCTAAACGGTAAGGAAGATGTTTTTAAGGAGCTGGTTCCTGACGACATTTCAAACCTCGAACGGTATGTGAAGATCAACAACGAAGTACGTATTTCCAATGAAAAAACGCTGTTGGAAATCGGCAAAAACACCTCGCCCACCATGCTGTGGAGCGGTGCATTCAAGCGCCTGCCGGGATCGGCCTCCAAAGCGTCCTATGGCGATCAGCGTACATATATGCACAACGGGGCGAAAATCGACGAGCAGACGCATATGGGGCAAGACCTCGCTTCCGTCGCCCACGCGCCGATTCCCGCAGCCAATGACGGCAAGGTCGTCTTTGCGGAACCACTCGGCATTTTCGGCAACCTTATCATTATCGACCACGGCCTCGGCTTGCAGTCCCTCTACTCCCACATGAGCGAAATTCAAACGAGCGTCGGCGCTACGGTAAAAAAGGGAGACATCATCGGGCTCACCGGCACAACCGGCCTTGCAGGGGGTGATCATTTGCACTTCGGCATCCTCATGCACGGCATCCAAGTACAGCCGCTTGATTGGCTGGATCCCAAGTGGATCAAAAACACCATTACCGATCGGCTTAATGCCGCTGGAGCCGAACGCTAAGGCGGATTAGCTTTAAAACTATGGATGGGGAAAGGAGAACTTTCTGGAGGACAGTTCTCCTTTCCCCAAAACTGTTTCCTCCCCACCCTCTTTTTTTCTGAATGTATGCTTACCAAAACTGCTCACAGTTTTTGGGATACGGATCCCCCTTAAGATTGATACGACTCCAATCGGCAGAAAAAGGGGCTGTCAGGGATGTGGTAATTTTATCTCCATAGTACAGTGAAAATACGGCCTTTTTCTTTGGTTTTCCGTTGGTGGGGTTCAAGGATTGATGCCTTTTATCGGTGAACCCAAACTTCAAAAAAGAAAGCATTAGCCACTTCCTTATGGCACAGCCAAGAAAAAATACGGGGGAGAGCCACACAAGACAATAAAAACGCCCTGCAAGACTCATTTTGCAGGGCGTTTGCATTTTCGCCAAAAGCTATCTTGCACAAGATAACACGCCGAATAGGATAGCCTTTTACAAAAAATAAGCGTTCAGAACACGCCTGTCAGAGCATATCCCCCGAATGGCATATTCTGTTGGGCAACTTAAAGCGTCTTCGGCTTACAGCTCTTGCCGCAGCCGCCACATCCGCAAGAACACTGCCCTTTCCGAGCTTTCTTTGCGCGCCAAACTATATACACTACCGCAGCCAAAACAATAAGGCTCACAATAACAAGCTGTATATCCATTGAGTTACCTCCAACCCTTCTCAAAAAACGTGCAATTGCACATTCGTTGATAAAAAATAATGATATTGAAATTCTTTGTCAAGTATAGACAAATATCATTGTTCCTCTTTTCAAGTGTGCGCACCTCGTTATCCTGTTTCCTAAAACGATTGAACAGAATAAACGGAAAAAGGGAAGGCCGAAGCCTTCCCTTTCACAACAGGGATCTTGAAAAATATCAGCCGAGCAGACGCTTGGCGATCTCCTGAGCGGCCTTACGTCCGGCCCCCATAGCCAAAATAACCGTAGCCGCGCCGGTCACGATGTCGCCGCCGGCAAAAACATTCGGAATGGACGTTTCGCCCGTCTCCTCATTAACAACGATGTAACCACGCTTATTGAGTTCAAGCCCCGGCGTCGCCTCAAGCAGGATCGGGTTGGAACGCGTCCCCACAGCCACAACCGCGAGATCCGTCTCGTGCTCGAAAACCTCCCCCTCAATCGGTACGGGGCGGCGGCGCCCGGAGGCATCGGGCTCACCAAGCGCCATGCGCTGCAAGGTCACGGACTTCAACACGCCGCTCTCGCCGGCGTTGAAGTGCAACGGCCCCACCAACTCGAAAAGCTTCACGCCTTCCTCTTCCGCATGTTCTATTTCTTCACGGCGCGCGGGCATTTCAGCACGCGAACGGCGATAAATGATCGTGGAGCTTTCCGCCCCAAGGCGCAGAGCCGTACGCGCGGCGTCCATCGCCACGTTCCCGGCACCGAATACCGTCACATGCTTGCCGGGATACGTCGGCGTGTCGAAATTGGGAAAATCATAGGCGCGCCCAAGGTTCACGCGGGTCAGGTACTCGTTGGCGGAAAACACACCGATGAGGTTTTCTCCGGGAACACCAAGGAACTGAGGCAACCCTGCCCCCACGCCGATGAACACGGCCTTGTATCCCTCATCGAACAACTGCTGGACGGAAACCGTCCGACCGCCGATCCAGTTGGTACGAAACTCTACATTGTTCTGACGCAAGCCATCAAGTTCCGCAGCCACAACATTCTTGGGCAGACGGAAGGCCGGGATCCCGTAGATGAGCACCCCGCCCGCCTCATGCAGCGCTTCAAACACCGTAACCTTGATTCCGCGCGCGGCGAGATATCCCGCTACGGTAATGGAAGACGGGCCGGATCCGATACAGGCAACCTTCAAATCCGGGTTGGTGACGGCGCAAGCGTCGTTGTCGGTTACCCCGACACAGGGATCATGCATGGCATTATCGGCAACGAAGCGTTCCAGACGGCCAATCGCCACCGGCTCGCCCTTGACGCCCAGAATACACTTGCCTTCGCACTGGTTTTCCTGCGGACACACACGGCCACACACGGCGGGGAGACTATTGGTGCTTTTCAGGATACGGTAGGCCTCCGCCAAGTCCCCCTTGACGACCTGAGCAATGAATTCAGGAATACGGACTTCAACCGGGCATCCCTGACGGCAGCGCGGGTTCTTGCACTGGAGGCAGCGGCTGGCTTCAAGCTGCGCCTGCTCCAACGAATAGCCGAGCGCGACTTCCTTGAAGTTGTGCGCCCGCACAGCAGCGGGTTGGCAGGGCATATCGACGCGGGGCGTCTTGGCGGGTTTCTTCGCATTCTCAGTGTTTGTCATGGCAGCTGCACCTGTGCTCGTGATGTTCGATGGATTGCTTTTCCTGAGACCGGAAGGCGGACAGACGCTGACGCAGTTCGGCAAAGTCCACTTTGTGCCCATCAAATTCCGGGCCGTCGACACAAGTAAACTTGGTTTCCCCGTCAACAGTCACACGGCATGCCCCGCACATTCCAATGCCGTCCACCATGAGTGAGTTCAGGCTGACGGTCGTGGCGACTCCGAAGGGCAACGTCGTCCCAGCTACGGCCTGCATCATGGGCACGGGACCAACGGCGACGACTTCCTGAACCTTTTTGTCTTTCTCAAGACGATCCTTCAGCAACTCGGTCACAAACCCCTTATGCCCATAGCTGCCGTCATCCGTCGAAATAAGCACTTCATCACAGAACGACTTCAATTCGTTCTCAAACAGAAGCAAATCCTTGCTGCGCGCGCCGATAATGGCGATTACGTAGTTGCCGGCCCTGTGGTGTCCCTTGGCGATGTGGTGCATCGCCGCGATGCCCGTGCCGCCACCAACACAAATCACGCTGTCGCCCTTGACGATATGCGTAGCTTTTCCGAGCGGGCCGGCGACGTCAAGAATGCTGTCACCTTCGGAAAGCGCTTCGAGCATCATCGTCGATTTGCCCATCACCAGATAGACGATGGTGATCGTTCCCTTTTCCGGATCCGTATCAGCGATGGTCAGAGGGAAGCGCTCCCCCTGCTCGTTGACGCGCAGCATGACAAAGTGCCCCGGTTTTGCCGTGGCAGCAATCTGCGGCGCGTCCAGCACCAATTTACTCGTTCGACCAGGAATCAGCGATTCCTTATGCAGTATCGTGGTTGGCATGTGTAAGGCACTCCTTGTTTCAAATCACCAAATCCGAGCCCCGTCGCACCTGTCCCGAACGAGCCCCCTTGTCCTGCCGCGTCCGGAACCTCCGAAGGGAGGTCATCCATCCAATTCGACGATCCGCACACCCTGCGCATCCGCACTGGGCGCAATCCGACGCCGAAAAACCCGAATCCATTTCTCGCCCCACCGCTCGCGGAACAGCAGCGTCGCCAGCCATTCCACCGTATGCAGCACGGGCTTGCGCACATGCATGGCCATCAGGCTCCGCGTAATGCCTACCTTGCAGGAAGGGCATCCCACCAGAATGGGACTCTGCGCCGGATAGTCAGCCAAGGCCGCCCCCAGCACATCCATCTTCCGCCTGCGCAACGTATTGTACACCAGCGGAGACGCTATAGCCCCCATACCCGATTCGCCGCAGCATCCCGGAGAGACTTCCATCGACGCGCCGGTCAGCCGGGCAATGGCACCTGCCTGCCTCTGCACCCCCTTTACCTTATGGACGCCGACCCATTCGGGATGGCAGGAGGCATGATACAGAACTTTGCCCTTGAACAGCTCGGAGTTGGCATCCATCCGGCCCTGCACGAACTGCATCACGTCAAGGTGCACAAGTTCCCCGCCTCCTTCGCCAAGCAACGTCGAAGGCTCAAGACGCTCAATACCTTCACGGCACGAACCGCATGCCGTGACAATATGCGTCACCCGGAAACCGCGCTTGGTCGCGCAAGCGATGGTCGCCTGCAACGCCTCTTTATTCCGTGCCATGTTGGAGGCGAACTGCGCATCGGCCCCTGAAGACAGCAACGGATAACCGCAGCACAAATGTGTTTCAGGCAGGATAACAGCGACGCCCGTCCGCAGCAACAGCCCCAAGGCGGATAAGCCTATGGTTCGGGAAAGCAGGCTTCCCCCGCAACCGGGGAAATACAATACCGCCTCTTTCAGAGCCGTATTTTCCTGCACCGGGGCACCATCCCCGGAACGGGGCACAAAGATGTTCCCGCGTTCCAGATGCAGCGCCTCGTACAGGTTCCTATACCCCGGTTCCGGGCCTTTACCCGAAAACAGCGGATTATACAAACGCTTCTTGATGGTCTGCGGCACAACGCCGATAATCCTGTTCTGCATCCTCTGGCCCAGCGCAGCCGCCTTGACAGCCTGGGGGATGCGGTGCGCAGGATTCCGCACCAACCAGTCCAGCACCTTGCTTTTCAGGGGATGCCCGCCCGCGCCTTCTTCCTCAAGGAAAGCGCGGAGCTGCAACGCCACATCGGCGGAAGGAATCTTTACGGGGCACACGGACGTGCAGCGGCCGCATCCCGTGCAGTGCTCCATCATGGCCCGCAGTTCCGCAAGGATGGACGGATCGGGCCGCCCCTTGTTGATCTGCGAATAATAGATCGCTTCAATGATCGCCCCAAGCACCATATTCTTGTTCCGGGGATGGAAATGATAGGAGCATTCCGGGTACATCATCGGGCACACCTGCTTGCATTTGCCGCAGCGGGTGCACATCTGCACGGAGGCAAGCAGGCTGATGAGACGTTCCTTATCCGGCAAACCGCTCTGACGGATGTCTTCAATCAGGCGGTTGAAGGAAAAGGTGAACGGACGCACGGGAAGTTCACGCTGCGTGAGCTTGGCGGGGTTGAATACGTCGCGCGGATCCACCCGCTTCTTGAACTCTCGGATGGCGTCCATCTTGTCCTTCCCGAGGAAGGCGATTTTGGTGATGCCGATGCCGTGCTCGCCGGAAACGGCCCCACCCATTTCCTGAGCCTCGGCCATGACCCGCATAGCGGCTTCTTCCGCAATTTCAAGCATATGCAGGTCATTGGAGTTGACGGGGATATTGACGTGACAATTCCCGTCGCCAGCGTGCATATGGCTCGCCACCACAACGCGGCCTACCAGCATATTATCGCTGATTTTTTTGATCTTGGGGGCAAGGCGGTCATAGCGTTCGGCCATGAGCCGGAGGAATTCCACTGCGCGCTCTTCCATTTCCTCATCGGAAAGCTCGGAAGAAGGGACGCCGCCCTGCGCCACGCGGGTCACATTGACGAACTCTCGGTTGAGATCCTTATCCTCCAGCGCCATACCGGGCAAGCGCCCCAGCTCCTGCAACGCCTGACGATATGCCGTTGCCGCGCACTCCAGATTGAGCTGTTCAAGGAACAGCGCAAAGTCCGGGATGCGCTGCATGGGAATGACCACGTCCTCGTTGATCTTGAAACCGGACGTCCGGCGGGCAATGGCGGAAAGGCGGTGACGATCTTCCCAAAAAACTTCGGCTTCCTTCTCATCCTTCGCTACGAGAAGCGCCACGTTGTCGTGCGGGGCCACGATGTCCACGATTTCCTGAACGCACTTTTCCAGCAAGTACGCCTCATCGCCGTCCACTTGGATGATGATGACGGAAATGGGAGTCCCTTCGTGCTTGTCCGACTTTTTCTGATACTCAATGGCGCGCACATACTTGGCATTGAACTCTTCAAGCGCCGACAGATGGGCGTAGTCGCCTTCCTCACGGATACGGTTGCGCAGCTCGACAATCTGACCAATGACCACAGCGGCCTGATGCATGGAACGGCCGTAAAATTCCAGTACCATGACCCGCGACTGCGCGGGTTTCTTGTGCACGATGAAGGTCGCATCGGTGATGATGCCGTCCACACCTTCCTTCTGCATACCCGGAAGGCCGCCGAGCGCCTTGTTGGTGACATCCTTGCCGAGGCCCGGCAGACGGATTTCGGAACCGTGCAGCTCCACGACGCTCCGCACGCCGCCGCTGATGTCCTTGACTTCAAACACGGCCACTTCATCAGGCAGAATCTTGTGGCGGGGATGGTTCTTGCGCTCAATGCTGATGATCTCGCCGGTGGGCGTCACCATGCGCCACGAAAGCAGGTTGTCCAGCGTCGTCCCGTATTCAAAGGCGAACGGGCCGCCGGAATTTTCCGCAACATTCCCACCGATGGTCGAAGCGGTCTTTGAAGCCGGATCCACGGTGAAAAGGAATCCTTCCTTCGCCACGGCGTCGATAGCCGCCTGAGTGATCACCCCGGCGTCCAGCGTTACGCTCATGTTTTCATGATCCACCGGTGACATCTTCGTGAACCGGGTCGTGCGGACGATGACGGAACGCCGCCGCATGGGCACCGAACCGCCGGTCAGCCCGGACGCGCCTCCGCGCGGGATCAGCGCGAACTTCAATTCATTGGCCAGCTTGACCAGTTCGCTCACCTGTTCCGCGTTGGCAGGCTCCACGACCATGAGAGGCAACTCCATACGCAAGTCGGTAGCGTCCGTGGCGCAGGCCACCAGTGCGCTTGGGCGGGTGACGATAGCGTCCGGCGGCAGGAATGCACTCAGGCGTTCGACCAGTTCCTTGCGAAAAGTGACTTCAGCCTCATGCCCGCTCCAGAACAGGGTGATGCCTTCGCCGATGGTATTCGCATAGTGGTGAGCGAGGGCAAACACCTCCCGCTCAAAGCGTTCCTTCACGCTCGCTTTGACCGTGGCTGGATCCACGAAGGGGTTGTATGCGACAAGAAACAACTCTTCCGCGATTTCGGTAGCCAGATGCCGCACGGATTCCGGCCAGTCGGCAAAGTCTTCGAGATTGATGCGGAGAATGCGGTTGACGACAAAATCAGGAGCAATGGAAATGTGCGGGCCTTTATGAGGCATGTGAGCTTCCTTATGTCTGGCGGGAAATCCCCATTCGCGGATTGTGGATAAAACAAAGGTGGAGTATAGAGACTCGGCAACGCCTTTGCAAGGCATAAACATTTCAGCCGATTTTGCCCCTCAGGGGTCATTTCTTCTCTTTATGAAAAAAATATCCGCCGACGCCTCCGTTTCTGGAAACGCATCCCCCATTACGGTTCCCTTTACCGCATATCTTGCCGCGAAGGGTTTTCTTGAAGATCTTCTTGCCGAACTCGGAGACGAGGTTATTGAAGTCCGGGGGAGGCTCGTGCTCGCCAAGGGTGCGCCCCGCCCGGCGGCATGGGCTCAAAACACATGGGAAACGCCCGTTTTCCTACCCATCGAATCCATTGGGGACGGCGCACGCAAGCTCTCCGCCATACAACGGAACTGGCACCTGCATTCCGAGGAAAACCATCGCCGTGCCTCCCTCATTCAGGAAAAACTCCCCCACGTCTCCGAAAAGCCGCGCCATTTCGGCGAAGCCGCGCCTACGGCCCCGCTCGGCTCATGGACGCTGTGGGAACCCAACCTCATCCTCGCTTCGGCCCGGTGCTCGTCACCGTTCCCCGACGGCATGGTGCGGTTCCACGAAAACAAAATCGATCCGCCGAGCCGTGCCTACCTCAAACTCTGGGAAGCCTTCACCCTATTGCCCAAACGTCCCGGTCCCGGCGATCTGTGCCTTGACTTGGGGTCGGCCCCCGGCGGCTGGACATGGGTACTCGCCAGCCTCGGCGCACAGGTTTTCAGCATCGACAAGGCCCCACTCGCCCCACAGGTGGATCACATGCCCGGCGTAACCCACTGCATCGGCAGCGGCTTTGCCCTTGACCCCCGCCATGCCGGGGCCGTGGATTGGCTGTTCTCAGATATGATTTGTTATCCCGACAAGCTGTATGAGGTCATCTGCCGCTGGATCGAGCTGGGGAAATGCCGCAACTTCGTGTGTACCCTCAAATTCCAAGCCGAGACGGATCACGCCACCGCAGCGAAATTCGCGGCTATTCCGGGATCGCGGCTCATGCATCTGTCCTGCAACAAACACGAACTCACATGGGCGAAACTGGAACAGTAGAATGCTGGGCTTTGAAACAACCTAAAGGCGTTGGGGAAAGGAACTCTGGAAAAGCGCTTTCCCCTTCCCCAACCCTGCGGACACGGGGCCGATCTTTCCCCTTTTAACGGCTTTTGAGCTTCCCCAAGCTCGACCTACACCCATTCCGGCACGGGTTGCCTTGGGGAATCCATTCCCCAAGAATGGGAATACGCAGCTAGGCCCTCACGTACAGCCCCTTTCCGAGGCCGTCGATTTCACAATGCAGCACGCCCTCCATGCCCGGGTGCAGGAGCTCCACACGCTCTCCCCTGTGGTTTTCAAGCTGATATGCGCCGGGGAGGAGTGCCGGACGCCGCATCCCCGGCACAAGGAGGGACGCCTCACGATCCGCCGACCACGGGGAACGCACCTGTACCCGCCAGCCGTCGCCCTCCGGCTCAATGAGGCGCGCCACCACGGGCCGGGTACGCAAGCCAGCCGGAGGCGCCTCCACCCTTCTCCGGGGAAGGAAAAAGCCCGTGGACAGAGGGCGCGATGCCGTATGAAACAATTCTTCGAGCAATGCCGCCGTGGAAACCTCCTTTCCGGCGTGCATGCCTTCCGTTTTCCGGCGTATGTGCTGATCCAGCGCCGTACGGTACACATCCGCAACCTGAGCGACGTACCCGCCGCTTTTGGTGCGCCCTTCCAGCTTCAGCGCCCGTACCCCCAAATCCGCCAAGCATCCCACATACCGCAACAGGCACAAATCCTGCGGGGCCCAAACGCCGCTGAACGCTTCACCCTCGCGGATTTCCCAGAGGGCTTCGCCTGAGCGCTTTTGCTCCTCCACCAGCAGGGACAGGCCGCGGTACTCGAAACGGCACGGCTGCGTACACCTTCCTTGGTTGGCGGGGCGGTTATTCACCCATGCGGACAACAGGCAATGCCCGGACAAGGCCAAGCACATGGCACCGTGTACGAATACCTCAAAATCCATGCCGGGAAACGCTTCCGCCAGCTCCCGGATCTGTTTGAACCCCAATTCACGGGCCAGATTGATCCGCTCCACCCCGGCTTCACGCCAAAAAGCCACGGCAGCCCCGTTTACGGAGTGGGCTTGTGTGGACAAATGCAGCGGCACTGACGGGCAATGTTTCTTTGCCAGCCAGATCACGCCGGGATCAGCGGCGATGAGGCCATCCACGCCCATTCCGGGCAAACGCTCCAGCACAGTTTCCACGGCGGGCAATTGCGCATCATACGGCATGGCGTTGAGGCAATAATATACCCGTACCCCGGCGGCATGCGCGTCGGCTACGGCAAGCGCCAGCTCCTCACCCGAAAACCCATCGCAAGCTGTCCGCAGGCTCAGTTCCGGCCCTCCCATATATACCGCATCAGCCCCATAGAGGATGGCGGCCTCCAACTGTTCCCGGCCTCCGGCGGGAACTAACAGCTCCGGCAACTGCGCTTTTTCTTTCATTCCGCCCCCTCCGAAATGGAAGCCGCTGCCGACGGGCCTGTCTTTTCCTCCGGCTGCGCCGTCTTCCACTGGCTGAAGATCACGCCCCCCAACACCAGTGCGGAAGCGGCCCATTGCCCTGCGGTCAGCCGCTCGTCGAGGAAAACCAGCCCCATAAACAACGTCAGCACGGGTACAAGGTTGAGAAAGGCCCCGGTGCGCGAGGCGGGCACGGAACGGACGGCAAAATTATACAGCAGGAAGGAAAGCATGGTCACGCCGACCCCCAGATAAAGGATGGCCAAGGTAGGCAGCAAGGGAAAGCTGTCCGGAAGCTTGACCCCGGGAAGCGGCAGAAGACACATGAAAAAAAGAAGGCCGACCAACGACTGCATGGTCGTAATCAAGACCGGCGAACAGCGGGAAGAAAGCTGCTTGGCGCACACCACATAAAGGGCACCGCACAGCATAGCCAATACTTCAAGAAAATTGCCGAAAATCGGATTCGGCGCACTTTCCGTGGCTTCGGATCCGGCGCTCAGCCAGACGACCCCGGCAACGGCCAGCACAAACCCGATCCAGACGCGCCGATGGGGGCGTTCGCCAAGCAGCAGCCATGCCGCGACCACGACCGCCAGAGGCAAGGCCGCGACGACCATCCCGGCCTGAGACGCGGTCGTGTAGATCATGGCGTACCCCTCAAACACGAAATAGAAGCAGGGTTCGCACAACGCCAGCAACACGATGTACTTCCACTCCCGGCGCGTCACCCGCCTGTCCAGCAGCATGGGGGCCTCGGCACGCCTCCATACGGTCGCCCGCAAAAGCGTGAGCGCCACCAAAGAGCTCAGCATGCGGCCAAAGACCATGACCATCGGATCAAACGCCGATACCGCGATCTTCAGCGCGATAAAGGAACTACTCCAAAGGAGCACCGCGCCGAAAAGCGCCAGCCCTGCCTGTACGGACAACGAAACGTGATTTTGGATAAAGCGCATCATGGGACAAAGCTCTACCGTGGGAACGCCGAAATGACCAGCCCCCTTAAAGGCAAAAGCTGATATTCCGGCTGGAAATGCCGGGAACCAACACAGGGGTTATCCATTTTAGTACATATAACCTGTTTAATTTATAATAGTATTCAAAAATCCGGTGTGCTTGGCTCTGTTCATACATTCCATCCGCAAAGGAGCAAGCCATGAACTATTGGATCAGCGTTCTCTTCAGGATCATCCCACTGGCTATGGGCGCCATCTGCCTCGGCTATGGCTGGTACATCTGGGATATGGGCAGCGACGCCAACGCGTACGTCGCCGGGCATGTCGTACTCTTCCTAAGCATCATCTGCGTGGCGCTGTTTACAACGGCGGCGACCATCATCCGCCAGCTCATCCATACCTACAGTGCGGCCTTCAAGGTCGCCCTGCCCCTTATTGGGTATGTGGCCGCTGCCATCGGCATCATCGGAGGCTTGCTCTTCGTCCATTCCGGTACGGGGGCCGAACATTTCGTCGCCGGGCATGTCGTCTTCGGACTTGGGCTGATCACATGCTGCGTGTCCACCGTAGCCTTATCCTCCACCAAGTTCATCCTCATCCCAAGCAACTCCAAGGCCGGGCCGGGACACCACCCCGACCATGCGTTCAGCGGCGGCATGGTCGCCCTGCTGTTCGCCATCTCCATCACCTGCGCCCTGATCGGCATCGTCTGGGGAATCGACATCCTCAGCGCCGACGAAGCGCAGGACATTGTGGCCGGACACGTTTTGACGGGCATAGGGCTGGTCTGCACAAGCCTCGTCGCCCTTGTCGCCAGCGTCGTGCGCCAGATCCAAAATACCTACTCCGAAACGGATCGCCGCTTCTGGCCGTGGCTGGTCATCGTCATGGGCACCATCGACATCCTTTGGGGGCTTTACCTGCTGATTTTTCAATACAGCCCGGTCACCATCGCCCCAGGATTCGTCCTTATCGGCCTCGGCATCGTCTGCTACAGCATCCTGAGCAAGGTTCTCTTATTGGCGCTGGTATGGCGGCATCCCTATCCCCTCGCCAAGCGTATTCCCCTCATCCCGGTGCTGACGGCTCTGATCTGCCTGTTTATCGCGGCATTCCTGTTCGAAGCGGCGACAAGCAATCCCGCCTATATGGTTCCAGCCCGGGTCATGGTCGGCCTCGGCGGTATCTGCTTCACCCTGTTCTCCATCGTTTCCATTCTGGAAAGCGGCACTTCCAGTTAACCCCTCGGTAGCCTTTTGAAACGAAATAACTTATACTCCCCACTCTCCGCCCCTGCCTACACCCGCGGGCAGGGACGGCTGTTCCGGTCGGGCGGCTCCACATACCGCCTCTTCGGCATTCATTCCAGAGGGAGAGTCCCATGCAGCTTGACGAACATTTTCAGCGGCGCTTGAGTGAGGCCCGGATGTTTTTTGCGGAAGGCAAGGCCCTTGCCGCAGAAAAAATCTACCGGGATCTGCTGAAACCTGATCTACCCATAGGGGGCCGGGTTCTGGTTCTGGATGGCCTTGGGCGCTGCCTGCACATTCAAGGGCGGCTGGAAGAGGCTGAAGCGTTCTTTCGCGAATCACTGCGCCTTCTTGAAGAATTGTTCGGGCCGAATCACATCCATGTGGCGGGCGGGCTGCAAAACCTCGCTCGGCTCCGCTCTGAGCGGGGAGAATGTGAAGAAGCCGCAACGCTTGGCGAACGGGCGCTCGCCATCCTTAAGGAAAACCTGCCCGCCGATGATTTGCGCATCGCCGACGCGCTGTTGAACCTTTCCTCCCATCAGTACACCGCCAAAAAATATGATGCCGCCGAAGCGAACTTGAAAACCGCGCTGGCTCTGTGGGAGGCCAAGGAAGGCCGATGCTGCTTCGGCGTTTCCACCTGCCTGAACAATCTTGGCCGCATTTGCGAGGAACGGGGCGAAACCCATCAGGGAGTCCTGTACCATCAGGAAGCCGTGTCGATCCGTAAGGAAATCCTCGGCATCCACCCTGAAACAGCCTTCTCTCTCGGCAACTACGGCGCGGCGCTGGCCGGGGATGCGCAGTGGGACAAAGCGGCCCAGACGCTTGAGGAAGCGCTCTCCTGCTATGACAGGCTTGGGCTTTCCGATAGCCCGGACGCCGCCACCTGCCGCAATAATCTGAGCCTGTGCCGCAATGCGGCGAAACAAGCCGCCGCGCAGGGATGATAAAAGGGGCCTGACGGCCCCTTCCTTTAGGGCATATTCATACTATGCCGGTTTTTCCAATGGCTGAAGTGGGTTGGAAGGAATATTCAGCATCACTCAAAAAATAAATATAACTACTTGTAAAAATTATATTTATTCTTTGTTCGTGTGAACATACCCCAGCGCGATCCGCTGAAAAAGCTATTCCAGCATAACGGACATCCTCCGCAGCTCCGGCGTTTCAACCCGCGACTGGACGGACGGGCCATGATCCAGCAGCCAGTCGCCTTCGGCATCGGACAAGCCGTCCGAGCGCAGCCGACCAGCCACGTCATGGCACAATGATTCTACAAGATCCCCGGCTACCGCCTCGGCACGGGGGCCAAGACGCCAATCCACCCCGGCCAACGCCGTTACGCATGCAGCCGTTTCCTTGCCGAGGATCGGCAACTGCGCAACGCCGCGGTGCGCCCATTTGTAAAACGGCATGTACCGCTTATTCAAAAGAAACGTCATTGAAATGGCCTGCTCCGAAAAACGCGCGGCGGCGAGCATAGCCGTTGCCGTCTCCCCCCGCCTCAACGAACGGAGCAAGTTATACTGACCAGCCTGCGCCATGCCCATGCACCGGGCGGCGATCTTCTTGAGGCGGACATCTTCCGGATAGAACCCCAATAATGCCTCACGGAAAGCCGTAAAAGCCCCAAGCCGATCACTGAACACAGCGCCGTTCGTACTTACGGCAAGGAACTGTTCAGGCACGAGCCGCCACTGTTTCCACGTCTGAGGAGGCTGCGGCATCCCGATGAACCGGGCATAGAACCCTTCGATGGACAACGGCCCGACCCGGCCCATACGCTTGGCGGGCGCCATGCGGGCAGGGAACCCCTCATACGTATCGGGCAAGCGGACAAGCAAGGCTTCCACGGCGTCCTGCCATTCCGCCCATTCGCTTTCAGGCAGCCATAGGCAAAATCCCGGCCCCCAATCATGGTCTTGGGAGATTTCATCATCAAAACCAAAGCATTCAGAGCCTTCTCCAACAAGACCGACAGCGGCGCGATCCAAAAACGCGGGCAATTCCCGCCGGAACAGCGGCAGCGCGCACTTTTCCCAATACATCCTTGAAAGTTCCAATCCTTTCATACCATTTCCTTTTCATTGCAAATGCTCAATGTTCGTTTGGTGCCCCTACCGGGTATGCGGCGGCATAGCGCTTGTAAAGCCACCAACCTAAAGCACAGGAGGCGGCAAATAAAAACGCGCTGAGCCCGATCCTCCATCCCTCATCTACGCGCATCCCGCCTCCAATCATGGCAAACAGCAGATTTTGAGGGATGTACCCAAGGCACGACCCCAGAAAAAAAGGCCATGCCGGGATGCGGCTAACCCCGGCAAGCAGACTGAACACCAAGTTGTTCCCGGATGGAAACAGGCGGATCAAGATCGCAAGGATGAAGGGGCGTTGAACCACATAACGATTGAATACAGCAGCCTTGCCCCCATATCTCCGCTCAACGAAGGAACGCCCACAGTACCGGGCCATGCCGAACGCCAATACACAGCCAAGCGTCACGCCGAGGGTTGCGAGCGCAGCCCCACACAGCGGGCCGAACGCGTATCCCCCGGCAAAACTCAACAACTGGCGGGGGACGGCGAGGCAAATCAGCCCCGCCGCCGAGCAAACATAGAGAAAGCTCCCCACATAGCCGCCCGGCATGTAGAGATCGATCCAACGTGTGACGGTTTCAGTCTGAGGCGCCAGCCAGCGAAAGGCCAGCCCCGCCCCAACCAATAAAACAGCCAACGCGATGACGCCGCGCCATACCCGAAAAAACCGCAGCACGCTTTGGCCGAAGCAGGCAAGGGATCTTACGGTACGCACCTGTTTAATTGACCGCCACACGAACCGTATCACCGGGGCGCAGGGCCGTATTCCGGCTCATGTTGTTCAGTGAAAGCAATTCGACAGGAGAGACGTTGAACTTGCGGGCAATGGCCCAGAGGGTATCCCCGCTTTGAACCGTATACCGGACGATCTTATTCGTGGCCTTGGCCTCAGCCACGGGGCGGGAGACGGAAACGTTGGACGAAGAAGCCGTCACAGGGCGAACCGAAGAGTCCACGGGAACCGCTTTAGCGGACTGGGACGCCACCGTCTTTCCCTTGCCGGGAATCCGCAACTGCTGGCCAAGGCTGATATTATGGTTTTTCATGCCGTTGGCGGCGAGGATCGCTTCCTGCGTTACACCGTACCGCTTCGCAATGGAGTACATGGTATCGCCCCGCTTCACTTCGTGCGACGCGACGGAGGCAGCCGATACGGCTTTTTCACGCACCGGTGCAGAGGCGGAAACCGTACGCGAAGGAGGCGCTTGACGCCCGGCGGACGCAACGGGCGTACCCTTTGCAGACGGCGTTTCCCGCACGGATGCCAATATACGAGGGTTGACGCCTGTCCGATTGGTTCCGGGGATTTTCAGCACACGGCCAGCGCGCAAAGGCTCGCTGACCTGATTGATGCGCCGGAGCTCCGCCACCGGAACGCCGGTCTTCCGGGATATGCTCGCCATCGTGTCGCCACGCGAAACCTTGTAATCCCGCAGCCCGGCATAGCCCGTACCGCTTTTTACCGGAGGCAGCTTGAAGAGCAGGGCCTGCGCCTTGCCTGCCACCGCACGGGGCACATAAACCTTGGTGGAACGCGAGGGATGGCTTACATAGCGCTGATACGCCGGGTTATGCGCCGAAAACTCCTCCCAGCTCATACCTATGCTTTTGGAGAACAGCATAAGATCCGTCCCCGGTTTCGCCCTGACTTCCGCGATCTGCGACGAACTCGCGAACGGCGCGCAGGAAAACCCTAATTTATCAAGATTGCGCACTATTTTGCAGACGGCCAAAAACTTGGGGAGATACTGTTTGTTCTCATCGGACAGGCGATCCCGAACGCTATAAATCTGCTCATTCTTGCGGCGCAGCTCAAAGAACGTCTTGGCGCCGGTAGCGGCGAGCCCCCGCTGGATCTTTCCTTCCCCCGCGTTGTAAGCCGTAACCGCCAGATGCCAATCGTTGAACATTTTATAAAGCTTTTCGAGATAATCCGCCGCCGCCCGCGTGGACTGGTACGGATCGCGGCGTTCATCCATCCACCAGTCCTGCGCCATGCCGTAATGCTTGCCCGTGCTCGAAATGAATTGCCACATGCCCGCGGCCCCGCTGCTTGAAGTCGCCATCGGGTTGTACCCGCTCTCGATAAATGCGACATACGCCAATTCGCGCGGCAACCCTTTTGAACGCAGCGTCTCGTAAATAAACGGCATATACAGCTGCGCGCGCTCAAGGTTCTTCTCGACGGTATAACGATCCTTATGCACCAGATATTTAAAATGGAGCAGAACGTCCCCAAGCTCCTCCTGCGGCAAGTTCCTATCGATTTCCCCTTCGGACAGGAACGCTTCCTGTTCGGCTTTCGTCAGCGGCCTGCCGTCATCGGAAGGCAAGTAGACCGTTCCCGTCTTCTGCCCCGAAGAGGAAAGCGTCTGAGGATAGCCCTTGGAAGGTTCCTGCAATACGAAGGGGCCCTTGCTCGTGATATTTTTAGAGCTGCAACCAGTCAGCGCAACAAGGACGCACAACAGCAACACGCCCAAAACGCCGGAAGGACGGAAAACCGCACAGGACGACAAAACGCCGTCCGCGCGCATTCCGATTGCCCTACGGAGAAGCATAGACGCGGGAAGGACAACACGATACACTCTGTTCACCTCGTGATGTTACCCCGGGCCATTCCGGGGGCATAAATCCACATCTAGTCTACTCGACGAGGCCGTGCTTGGCAATCCTCCGAGACGTGGCAACCTTTAAGGATCTCATGATTACAGATAAAAATACTCCCCCCCGCAAGGCGTTCCATTCCGCTCCGAAAACTGCTGAGCAGGGCGCTTCCCTTGAAAAGGCTTCCTGTTCCGATTCTAAAGAAGAGCAGGCCGTCCTCTCCGGGGTCAAGCCGGTTTTGGAACTTCTCGAACGGGAACCGGAACGCATTGATGCCGTCCTTGTCCGCAAGGGCAAACGCTCGCAAGATACGGATCGCATCCTCGATCTGTGCCGCACGGCTAAAGTCCGTTTTACGCTTACGGATGCCCAAAGCCTTGATCGACTTTGCCCCGCCGGGCATCAGGGCGTCGTCGCCCGGCTTTTTGAGGCCGGCTTCACCGAGTTCGCCGATATGCTCACGGCCGCTGCGGACGCCCCCCTGCCGCTCATCCTCGTGCTTGATCAGGTGCAGGACCCCGGCAATGCCGGAACCCTCGCCCGAACCCTGTACGCAATGGGGGGTGCCGGGCTGGTCATCCCCCGTCACAACGGCACCTTTCTGGGGGCCGGGGCGCGCCGCGCCGCAGCCGGGGCGTTGGAACGCCTTCCGGTCTCCAAGGTCATGAACGTAGCCCGGGCGCTGGATGAGGCGCGGGACGCGGGATTCCTCATCTACGGGGCCGCGTTCGGCGAAGGCAGCCTCGACGCCTTCACCACCCGCCTGCATACCCCCGCCCTGCTCGTCCTCGGCAATGAAGAACACGGCATACGCCCGCAGGTTGCCAAACGCTGCCACCATCTCCTGCACATCCCCATGCTGCGGGCATTCGATTCACTCAATGTGGCGCAGGCGGGCGGTATCCTGACAAGCTGCTTCGCCCGCCAGCATCTCGAAAAAAATCCGTCCGGAGAATGACCATGACATCGGAATACAGCATCCCTGTCCGCGAAATCCCCATCGCCACGCTCGGCCAAGCCAAGATCCCTTCTCCTCTTCCTTACGGGAACATGATCAATACCGGAAAGGTCATGTTGAGCCTGAGCCACGAATACGACGAAGACATCGGTACCCATCAGACCCTGCTTTTTGAAGAAGCGGGGCCGCGTCAGGAACTGTATTTCGATCCCGGCAAAACCAAATGCGCCATCGTCACCTGCGGCGGGCTTTGCCCCGGCCTCAACGACGTGATCCGGGCCATTGTCCTCGAAGCCTACCACGCCTACAACACGCCTTCCGTTCTCGGCATCCGTTACGGGCTTGAAGGCTTCATCCCCTCCTACAGCCATAACGTAATGGAGCTGACCCCGGCCAGCGTCGAGCACATCTACCAGTTCGGCGGGACGCTCCTCGGCTCCTCCAGAGGGCCGCAGGATCCTTCCGAAATTGTTGACGCGCTCGAACGGCTCAATGTGAGCGTCCTCTTCGTCATCGGCGGCGACGGATCCATGAAGGCAGCCTCCGCCATCGCCAAGGAAGTGCGCCAGCGCAACATCCGCATTTCCATCATCGGCATCCCCAAGACCATCGACAACGACATCAATTTCGTGCCGCAGTCCTTTGGCTTCGACACCGCCGTGGACAAGGCCACCGAAGCCATCGGCTGTGCGCATGTGGAAGCCGTAGGCACGCCCAACGGCATCGGCATCGTCAAGCTCATGGGCCGCGAGTCCGGGTTCATCGCGGCGCAGTCCGCCCTCGCCCTGCGTGAGGCCAACTTCGTGCTCATCCCCGAAGCGCCGTTCCAACTGCACGGCGAAGGGGGCTTGCTCCCCGCGCTGGAACGGCGCCTCAAGCTGCGTGGGCACGCCGTCATCATCGCGGCTGAAGGCGCGGGCCAGCACCTCCTCCAGAGAAATGAAGCCCGCGACGCCTCCGGGAATCCCGTGCTGTCCGACGTGGGGAGCCTGCTGAGGACGTCCATCGTCGATTATTTCCACGGGAAAATGCCCATCAGCATCAAATACATCGACCCGAGCTACATCATCCGTTCCGTCCCGGCCAATGCCAACGACCGGGTCTATTGCGGTTTCCTCGGCCAACATGCCGTCCACGCAGCCATGGCGGGCAGGACTGAAATGGTTGTTGCCAAGATCATGGATCGTTACGTCCACATCCCGCTGGATCTCGTCACCAAAAAGCGCCGTAAGCTCGACATCCGTTCAGGGCTGTGGCGTGCCGTACTCGAATCGACCGGACAAGGCGAGTTGACCGGTATGTTGCCTGAAGGCGAAAAAGCGTAACATTCCGTGTCATCCATGTCCTCATCAGCTCCACAGCTCAGGCAGATCCGCGCTTCGGCAGGTTCGGGCAAGACCTACGAACTGACCACCAGCTTCCTGAAGCACCTTTCGGGTGCCGCGGAAGCTGGCGGCGGCCCGTTTTCCGGTTGCAGCGCCGTCCATTCCGGGCCGCACGGCTGGCCCGAAATCCTTGCCGTCACCTTTACGAACCGCGCCGCCGCCGAAATGCAGGAACGGATCATCGGACGCCTTAAGGATACCGCCCTCGGCACGGACAAGCCCGCTCCCGGATGGACGCGCGAGCAGGCCCGGAGATGGGTGGGGATCATCCTCCGGCGCTATGGGGCCCTCAACGTCCGCACTATCGACAGCCTCCTGCACCTCATCGTCAGGCTGACGGCGCTGGAGCTGGATCTGCCTCCCGACTTCGAGCCCGTATTCGCCACGGATGAGGCCATCGCGCCGCTTCTGGACAGCCTGCTCGAGCAGTCACGGAGCGACGAACGACTCCACGCCCTGCTGGAGGAGGCATGCCGAAATGTTTTTTTCCATTCCCCGCAGCGCGGGTTCCTCGCCGGAGAAACCCTGCGCGGACGGGTCATGGAGCTGCTTCTTCCGATCATGAAGACGCAATCCGTCGCACTCGCGCATCCCTCCGAAATCACCGAACGGCTGGGAGCCATGACCCGCGATCTGCGCGATGCCGTAGAAGCGTTGCACAGGCGGCTTGCCGAAGAAAAACTTTCCTGCTCCGCACATCTGACCAGAGCTCTTGAAGCCTGCCGGAAGGCCGCCCCCGCAAACCTGCCGCCCAACTCCACCATGCTGCGCAAAGCCTGTTTGGACGACTGCCTGAACAAGGCATCCAAAGGCAAGGCGTCCCCCGACGCGGAACGGGCTTTCGACGCCATGCGGGACATCATCCGAAAATGGGACGAGGCTGGCGTCCTGCTCCGCCGGGCCCAGACGGTCATGCCGTTTGTGGAACTGGCGCGGGAACTCTCAGATCAGGTTCCCGACTTCCTCAAGCGCGAAGGGGCCGTTCCCGCCGCCTTCGTCCCCCGTCTGGCCCGTCAGGTGTTGTCGGGTGACTATGGCGTTCCCGAAGCGTTTTGCCGTTTGGGGACGAGCCTGACCCATATCCTCGTGGACGAATTCCAAGATACCAGCCGCGAACAGTGGGAAGCCATCCACCCCCTTGTTTTGGAAGCCCTTTCCCGCGGCGGTTCGCTTACATGGGTGGGCGACGTCAAACAGGCCATCTACGGCTGGCGCGGCGGCGACGCCACGCTGTTCGACGAAGTACGATCCGATGAGGACCTGTGCGCCGTCGCACCTGAACCGCGCGTCGACATCCTCCCCACCAACTGGAGGAGCTGCCGGGCCATCGTCGAAACCAACAACACCCTGTTCCGCCAGCTTTCCGAAACGGCTACGGCCAAGGCCGTGCTGTCCGCCATGCTCCCCAAAGATACGCCGCCCGCCCTGCTGGCAGCCGTTCTTGAGGAAGGGGCCCAACTGCTCAAAGAAGGCTTTGCCGGTTCCGAACAGGACGTTGCGCCCGACAAGGCCGAAGGCTTCCTGCGTCTCCAGCGCGTCTACGGCGACAAGAGCGAAGATCTGGACGAAGAAGTCCGCGAACGTCTGCTGGGATGCGTTCATGAGGTTGTCTCACGCCGTCCGTGGGGAGACGTCACCGTGCTGGTGCGCTCCAACGGAAAGGCCGCACAAGTCGCCGGATGGCTTATGGAGGAAGGGATCCCCGTCGTCACCGACAACAGTTTCCTGCTCGCCGAGCATCCTCTGGTGGAACAGATTACCGCGCTCCTGACCTTCCTTGATTCCCCGCGCAACGATCTGGCGTTCTGGACATTCCTTTCCGGCCGCCAGATGCTGTTGCCGCTTATCCCCCTGAGCGAACAGGCGCTGGAAGACTGGGCCGCCGCCCGCAGGACGTCGGAACGCCGCAACATGCCGCTGTTCATGGCTTTCCGTGAGGACTTCCCCGATATCTGGCGGAAGTGGATCGCGCCTTTCCATGCGGACGCGGGGTTACTCACGCCTTACGATCTCACCCGCGAAGCGTTGGGACGCCTCGAGATATGGGGCCGCTATCCCGCTGAGGCCGCCTTTGTCCGCCGCTTCCTGGAAATCATTCACGTCGCGGAAGGGCAAGGATACGGTTCGTTATCCTCGTTCCTCGACTATTGGAACAAGCACGGGCAGCAGGAAAAAGCCCCCATGCCGGAAACCCTCGACGCCGTGCGGGTCATGACCATGCATAAGTCGAAGGGGCTGCAATTCCCCGTCGTCATCGTGCCGTGGCATAACTTTTCCCAACGGGTGGACAGCCCTGCCGTGGAGACGCATGTGGACGGCCTGACGGTACTTGCCCCACGCGGCCCGGCCTCCGGTTACGCACACTACAAGGCCATCGCGGACAATGCCCGTGAAGCGCTGCACCTGCTTTATGTGGCGTGGACGCGGGCAGAAGAGGAGCTGTACGCCTTCCTGACGGAAACGGCCTCCAGCCGCAGTGCATCGGGGCTCGGAAGCAGCCTGAACGTGCTTCTCGGCGCGCTTCCCATGACTGAAGAAACCTTTGAAACCGGTATGCCTCCCTTCGTCCGCTCCGCCGAGCAAGCCGGGGGGCCAAAGCCGATACGGGATGACGAGGCTGCCGCCGAAGAGCTGTCATTGATCGAGCCGGAAGGCATCCCAGCAGGGCAAGACAACGAACGCTGGCGTCCCATGCACTGGCTGCCGCGTTTGCGTATCTTCAGAAATCCGCTGGAAGAGTTTTCGTTTACCCAAAAACGCCGCGGCACGTTCGCGCACCACTGTCTGGCTTGCCTGCAAACGGCGGGGCAACTGACGGGGCACCCGGAAGAGGACGCCCGACAAGCCTTCAAGCAGGGCTTGCGCACATTCCCGCTTCCGATCCGTGAACCCGAAGCGGTCGAGCGCGAGATTGTGGAGATGCTGGCATGGTATGCGGCCCTGCCCGAAACGGAGGAATGGCTGCGGTACGGGACCCCCGAACAAGAGATCATTGATGAATCCGGCGAATTGTACCGTTCCGACCTTGTGGTTGACGACGGGAAGCGGATCACCGTGGTCGAATACAAAACGGGAGCGCCAACCCCAGCGCATGAAATCCAGCTCCAGCGCTATATGCGCCTTATTGCCAAGGCTGCGCCCCGGCCCGTCCAAGGCGTACTGGTATACCTCGATCTCAAACGCCTTGATTACAAACAGCTACAGGTATGAAGCGTTCCACCTCCATCCTCCTTTATGTTTTGCTCCCCATTTTCTGGGCGCTTGTCCTTGTGCTTGGCTTTTTCATATATACATTCAACCAAGACCCCGCAGGGTTCGCCCGTTCGCTTTCCGCCCGCTTTTCCGCTCCTGAAGCCGGGTTTGTCCTGTCGGTTGATCAAGCCTCGCTCTCCCTCTTTCCACGCCCGGCGGCCAGCGTTTCCGGCCTGACCATCCGTACCCCGGCAATGACGCTGTTTGTGGACGAAGGGGCCGTCTATCCCGATCTATGGGCTCTGCTCCACGGCGAAACGCGCATCGCCGGAGTCCGCCTTCTCAAGCCCGCACTGCTGCTTGAACCGCCAACCGGAACGATGCCGGAAACGTTGCAACAGCCGCAATTTTCCATACCGCCACAACTTGCTGAAATGGAAATAGATGTCGAAGACGGAACCGTCGCCTATCTCCTCCCCGACACAAACAAGTCCGGCCTTCACCCCCAGTGGCGGATATCCGGCATTTCCGGCAGTGCCGCCGTTCCGGGAAACGGGGACCCCGGTGAGCTCTCGCTCTCGGTGGGCAAGATGGAATGGTACGGAAACACGCCGCCGGAAAAAGACGGGCAAGCCACCCCGCTCCAAACCCTCAGCGCCATCAATCTGGAAATATCCGATCTGGAATATGCGTTCCCGGCTGATGCCCCGGCCACGCTCCGGTTCAAAGCCACTTACGCCATGCCGCTTTCTTGTGATGAAAGCAGCCCCCGGTTTGTCCTCGGCATGACGGCCCGTACCACTGAAGGCACACTCGCCATTGACGGCGCAGCCTCCCTTGACGGTACTTTTTCACTAAAAAGCCAATCCGTTCCCGTCCATGCCCTGCTTCCATTCACGACGGAAGCCCCTTTGAAATCCCTCTTTCAGGGCCCCCCTCTCCCACAGGTTGCCGTCAAAGGGGCGACCCTCAACGTCGATGGGGATCAGGCTACGCTGGACGGGCGGCTGAACTTCGGCGCGGATTCTATGCCGATGCTGCGGGGGACACTTGCCATCAAACGATTCAGCCTTCCCCGCTGGTTCGGCTTTGCGCGGGATCTCCCTCCGGGCGTGCAAGCAGCGTTGGATAACCTATCGGGAACGCTTCCCTTTGAGCTGACATCACAAAAATTCGTCGTCTCCTCCGCCACCGCGACGGCACTGAATACCGTCTTCACGGGAGGCGGGGGCGTCACCGATTTTTCCAATCCCGTCATTGCGCTGCACCTTGCAACCAAAGACATCCCCTTGAACCGGGTATTCCCCGAAGTGGAAAACAAGGCGGTTTCCGCGCCGTCCTATAAAACGCCGCCGCTTCTCGGAGAAGACGATTCCAATACAACGGTCGGCTATGACATCCATTTGGAAGCTGCCCGTGCCACATTTTGGAAGTGGGCGGGCAACGGCGTCTCCGTCCGCATTACGCCCGATCCGACAAACAAAGCGGAACAGACAAAAATCGCCATCCGCTGCGCTTCACTGTACGGCGGATCGGTACAAGGCGATCTCATCCCCGGTGACGTCATGGCCCTGAACCTCACGGCCAGCGGCGTCAACATCGACAACCTGCTCAGCCCCGTGGCGGGATACCCTGTTCTGAAAGGCACGCTGACAGGTTCGGCCAATTTTACGGCGCGTCCTACTTCGCCCGCCGACTTCCTCTCCTCACTGAAAGGCAAGGGGGAAGCTCTTATCGAAAAAGGCAACCTCTCCCTCTCACGGACAAAAAAAGATAAACCCCTTGCTTTCTCTCAATTACGTATCGGCTTTCAGGGGGCAGGAAGCCGGACGCAGGGAGCGCAGCCGCACTATGCCTACACCGGGAAATGGCAGGGCAGCCTGAAGACGGAGGCCGGACAAGGGGCACTCGACCTGACGGGAACGCTCCAGTTCCCGGCAAGCGGCCCTTTCAACCTTTTCGCCGATGCCGTTTCCGCTTCAGGCAAGCTTTCAGCCAACGGCATCAGCGGGCAGGCTTCAGGCAAACTATCCCTTAATACGCAGGTCAACACGCTGGAAGCCAAAGGGCTCTCCGGGCAGCTTCTCACAAAAGGCGCTTCCGCTTCGTTTACCGGTTCCGTAAGCGGAAACGGCCTGAATACCAACCCGGCATGGGATGCTTCGCTGTCCGTTTCGACGGGAAACCTCCGTGCCTTCCTTGCCCAGTGGGATATGTTGCCCTCCAGCCTTCTCCAACAGGCGCTCAGGCAGGCACAGGCCAAGGCGAAAATCCGTATGGACGAGTCCGTACTGCGTTTTTCCGGGCTTGAAGGGCGCATCGATGAAACGCGCCTTACCGGTCAAATCGAATGCATGAAGGGGACGCCGCCGCACTGGATCGCCAAACTCCGGCTTGGGACATTGCGCCTAGGGAGCTATCTGCCCACGTCTTCCAAATATGCACAACCGAGTACACCGTGGCAGACCGAATGGCTCAGGCAAATACGGCTGGATGGGGAGATTAGTGTGGATCGATTGGTCATCGCCCGTATTCCACATGAAAACCTGACAGTTCCCGTAACCATCAAAAACGGTGTGCTCACGGCCGACCCCATCAAGGCCCGTGTCGCGGGAGGGGTGGCTGGGGCCGGCTTGCGCGCGGAGGCCACCGCGGGCGGGCTGCTCTCACGGCTGCGGTATACGCTGAACGCCGTTAATATCCTGACGCTGTGCAAGGAACGGGGGCAGGCCCAACTGCTGTCCGGTACGGGGAGCCTCGACGCGGATGTTTCCGGCCTGCTCCGTTCCGGCGCGGATATCCCCGCCGCCCTGAGCGGCAACCTCAATTTCGTTATCCGAAACGGCGAATTGGATGCGAAGAAGCCCGGCCCCATGAGCCGTTTCAGTTCTTTGAGCGCGTCCGGGACGCTTTCCAAAGGAATCCTGACCACACGCGATCTCAACCTCTCCGGCGGCCTGTCCGTCCGGGGCCAAGGCAACATCAACCTCATCAACAACACGCTCAACTATGCCCTGAATGTAACCGGGCCCGGTATCCCGGATATTCCGGTACGCTACTACGGCAGCCTCGACGCGCCACAGCGCAGTTTCAACGCTACCGGCATTTTGGCCAACGTCTTCAACAGCATCGGCAGCGGCGTCCTCAATATATTGGACATCGTGGTTTCCGCCCCGCTCCGCCTGCTTGCGCCGTAGAGGGTTGCCTGTCTCCGTTTGAGTTTCTTATTGTAAGGCGAAGATGGGGAAACCGCTTCTCCCCATAGGGCCGCACCCAAACGGAGTGCCTTTTCCCAGCCCAAGGATATCGTAACTTCCTTCCGGTTCAGCAGGCTTTTCCACTAGGCTCTGTCATAGAATGTGGCTGTGTTATCTCCACAGTATGGTGAAAATAGAGACTTTTTCTCCAAGCTTTTCGTTGGCGGATTCTATAGCTGAGACATTTTATTGATTATTCCTTTGGAACTTCAGGAAAGAAAACATCAGCCATTTCCTATGACACGATCAAAGAAAAAAACATTTTTTGCTTGACTTCGCGGGCATTCTTTGACAGAAACCTTCTCACGTTGTTGGGCTATCGTTCAATTGGCAGGACGACGGATTCTGGTCCCGTTAATCGTGGTTCAAGTCCACGTAGCCCAGCCAAAAATTTAAAAGGAAGGTTATTCTGCCTTCCTTTTTTTGTGCGCCGCACAGAATGGAATTGGCGAGGGGAGGAATCTTTCTGAAGAAAGGCTTCCTCTCCCCTCACCAAACCCGCAGTATGGCTCAGCCCTCAGCTTCTAGGGTGTGTCATTATCTTTATATAATCACTTAAAATTATTGAAATAATATTTCGTATCTTAAAAATAATTAAATAATTTCAATATATTATATCTAATTAACAACATAATATAAGGCTTTCATAAAATGGGGAGGCACCCCGAAAGGGCTCTTTTCCGGCGTGAGCTGAAAAAAGCGTTCTGAGCGCGCCACAGACGACGCTTTCCCCCCCTCTTCATTGTTCCCACTAAAAAATATGTGGCCTACAGACATTCTTCTTGGGAAGCGTAGCGTTCCAAGGTCATCTGCGCTGGAAAAACTGCGAACAGGGATTCGGTGAAGTCAAAAGTATTTGGAATTTGGAATTGGAAAAGGAGGGATGAACGCAAGCCGCACTAGTAACTTTTGGGAAGAGAAAAAAGCTTGAGGGTGCCCTCCCCTTTTCTCCAGAAAGGTTTCCCCTCCCTTCCCCTATCTTTTTTCTTTAGCCTGGCACTACGCGATAACCCCACGTGCGCGCAGCTCCTCGACGACCTTCCCGGCCAGATCGGGTAGGCGCTCCTGGCAGACCGAGGTCAGCCCGATCTCCATCGTGTGGTAATCGGCGGGCTCCATACCGAGCACGACCGCATCCGGCCTATGCCCCGCCAAATCGCAGTAAATCAGCGTATCGACCAGATCCGTCTGATGCATAGAGTCACGGAAACTCATACTCTCGCGCAGCCCCTCGCCTTCCAATCGGTACAGGGTTCCCGGCTCGCCGCCGCCAAGGACGGCATCCACCACAATCAGCAGATCACACCCCATGATGGCGTCCATCAGCCGGATGCCGAGCGTGCCGCCGTCCATGAGCAATACGTTTTCAGGCAGGGATGCGCACTGCTGCAGATGCTCAACCGCACGCACCCCGATAGCCTCGTCGGAGAACAGAATATTGCCTACACCCAAAACCAGCACCTGTTCAGCCATCTTCCGTTCTCCCGTTTTCACTTACAATATCTGGAACTTGCTGACTTCATTCGTCCTGCCGTCGATCACATGCACCGCGCAGGCAAGGCAGGGATCGAACGAATGAACTGTACGCAGGATTTCGACCGGACGCTTGGGATCGGCGATGGGCGTATTGACAAGCGCCTCTTCCACCGCGCTCGGAATGCCCTTTGAACAGCGCGGGCCGAGGTTCCATGTGGAAGGCACCACAAGCTGGAAATTGGCCACCTTCTTGCCCTCGATGACCAGCCAGTGAGAGAGCCCGCCGCGGGGCGCGTTCACAAAGCCCACACCTTCGCCCTTGTCCGGCACTTCGCAGTTCTCGACGATCTTCTTGTCGCCGGAAGCCACGTTTTCCTTGTATTCCTGCAATATCTCACCGGTCTTCTTGGCGATGACGGCGGTTTCGATGCCGCGCGCGGCGGTTCTGCCGAGCGTGGAGAACAGATCGCCGGGCGTCAGGCTGAGAGTCTGGAGCACGCTGTCGACTACCGGGACGACCTCGGCATTGCCCTTGAGATAGGCCACCAGAACCTGCGCGAGCGGGCCGGTTTCCATAGCGCGCCCGTCGTAACGGGGCGCCTTCATCCACGAATAGCGATCCTTGTCGCCCATGAAGGTAAATTTGGGCTCGGTAACACCCTGGAACGGCTTATGAACAG
Source organism: Bilophila sp. (assembly GCF_057864385.1). Classification (NCBI taxonomy): domain Bacteria; kingdom Pseudomonadati; phylum Thermodesulfobacteriota; class Desulfovibrionia; order Desulfovibrionales; family Desulfovibrionaceae; genus Bilophila; species Bilophila sp. Next base: position 88,723 of record NZ_DBMAFI010000007.1, read on the forward strand.
CATCGCCAGCATACCAACTGTGCCGCACATGCTCCTCGATCTTCGAGGGATCGAAAGGCAGGACTTCCAGCTTGCGGTCGAACACCACGCCGGGCTTGAACCACCGGGATTCGAGATTGCGCTCGTCTCCGGGGAACTCGCCGAAGGTCATAAAGTTGGTCGTGCCGCCGATCTTGGCCCAGTCCTTGTACGCGCCGCCGACAAGCAGCAGATCCGGGATGTAGACCTGATTCACGAAGTCGTTGACTTCCTTATACAAGCCTTCAAATTCGGCAATGCGCTCCGGCGTCAGACTTTCGTAACAGGTCACGCCGCCCGCCACGAGGAACTGGGTATGCGGGTTCTTCGCGCCGAACACCGCCATAGCCCGCGCCGCCTTGACCTGCAGCCGCAGGGCTTCAAGGTAGTGCGCCGTGGCGATGAGGTTCGCTTCAGGATCGAGATAGTAGGCGGGATGGCCGCCGAGGAAGTAGGCGTTGGTGAACGGGCCGAGCTGGCCGCTTTCCACAAAGGCTTTCAGCTTGGCCTGCACCGCCTTGAAGTCCTCCGCCGACACGGGGCGCGGGGAAACGGACGAGCAGATTTTGGCGGCCTTGACCGGATCGGCCTGAAGCGCGCTGGTCACGTCCACAAAATCAAGGGCGTGCAGATGATAGAAATGCACAATGTGGTCGTGCAGATACAGCATCCCAAGCACGAGGTTTCGGATGTAGGTGGCGTTCTTGGGGATTTCCACCTTGATCGCGTCCTCGAGGGCGCGGGTGGAGGCCAGCGCGTGGGTATAGGTGCACACGCCGCAGGTACGCTGTGTGAAGTGCTGCACGTCGCGGGGGTCGCGCCCGACCAAAATCGTCTCAAGGCCGCGGTACAGGGTGCCGACGCTGCGGGCTTCGCTGACGCGCCCGTCCTTCACCTCCACTTCAATGCGCAGATGGCCTTCGATACGGGTCAGGGGATCGATGACGACAGGTCCGGTGAAATGGCTCTGGGGTGTTTTTCTGGCTTCGCTCATGGGTGCTCCCTCTAGTTTTCATAGAACGGGGACAGGTTGTCCCAGAAACCGGGCTCGCTGCAGCCGATGCACGGATGCCCTGCGCCCACGGGCCAGTTGGTTTCGTTGAATTTGACCTTCGGGCAGTTATTCATGGTCTCCGGCCCCTTGCAGCCCAGCTCATACAAGCACCAGCCGTTGCGGGCCTCTTCGGAGTCGAAGGAGGGAGCGAATTCGCCGTTGTCGAAATGTTCCCGGCGCTCACACAGGTCATGCACGCTGCTGCCGAAGAACATCATGGGACGGTTGTTGGCGTCGAGCTCGATCTTGTCGCCACGCAGGAAGGCGACCAGCGTTCCCACGAGATTCAGCGGGTTCGGAGGGCAGCCGCCGATATTGATGGCCTTGACGCCCTTCGCGCCGAAGCACTCGTTGACGCCCATGGCGCCGGTGGGGTTGGGCTTGGCCGCCTGCACGCCGCCGAACGCGGCACAGGTGCCGTAGGCGACCACGGCCTTGGCCTTGGGGAGGATGCGGCCGCAGATGTCGAGCATGGTATGCCCGGCGATGTAGCCGTATTTGCCTTCATTCGCCGTGGGGATGGCCCCTTCCACGACGCAGATGAAGCCTTCAGGGGCGGAAATGGCCTGCTCCAGAGCCGCTTCGGCGGCTTCGCCCGCGGCAGCCATGATGGTTTCATGGTAATCGAGCGAAATCGTATCCAAAATCAGTTCATCAATGAACGGCTGCCCCGTCCGCAGCAGGGCTTCTGAGCAGCCCGTGCACTCGGCGTTGTGCAGGTACACCACGGAAGGGCGGCGGGGCATGGTCAGCGCCCGCGCGACCTGCTCGGCAAATCCGGTCCCCATGCCCATCGTCACGGCGACCATGCTACAGAATTTCAGGAAATCCCGGCGGGATACCCCCTGCCGTTCCAGCCGCGCCTCGACATTCTCTTTTCCCAGACCAACGGCAATACGCATACGCTTCTCCTTTTCAGCGACCGACAACATATCGGCCGCATGCGTGGATCAAAATGGTCGGAACCCCTTTTGCATCCATCCGGCATTTCATCCGCAAAGACGGCGAGACCGGGCATATCCCCACAATAACGGAAGAAATGCCGCGCATTGCAGGACGCGGCCTCAGGACAATGCCCTTTCAGGCAAGCATGTTCCCCCTCCGGGAAGAACAATGCCGCCCTCCTCCACTTCGGAACAGCCCAGTATAAGGGTATTCGGAGGCTACGGCAACGATGGGGCCGTGTCAATCGGGTCATCAAAAAATCGTAACGTGAAAAAGGGCGCATAGCGGGACGTGATGAGAATGCTTGCACACGGCGTTAGAATGCTTCCGGGCCGTTGTTATGGAAAGAGAAAAGGGGGCGGTGGGAGAATCAAAAAGAAAGGCTGTGTTATAGAAAATGGTTGATACTTTTTTCCTTGAAGATCCAAAGGGATAACCGGCAAAATGCCTTATCCGCGGATCCCCCAAAACCTGAGGAAAAGACTGTATTTTCAATATACTGTAGAGATGAAACAACCACATACTTAGAGCCCAAAAAAGAGATACGGCGCAGCGTGCGGCAGCAGAAAGAACCCATCCTGACAGGATGCAAGAGAAACGGGGGCCCTTGTGCCGGATTGGGCGGAGGGTACAAAAAAAGCGCCTGCTGAGGCGCTCCGATAGGCATTCCAGTACCATCGGCGTACAGTCCGCCGGGGCTGTGGGCGATTCCGGCCCGCAGTATCCCGGTAGGCTGAAAGGGCCGTTACGACAGCTTCAAGAATTTTCTGGCCCGCTCCACCTGTGCCTGAATAAGGGCGTCACCGACCTTTTTGGATTTCAGGAAATGTTCAATAGCTTTGGCCACATCATCCATCGGGATGCGCTGTTCCGAGCACACCTTGCGCAGTTCCTTGGCGCGTTTTTCCTCGGCGGGATGACCGGCGAAGATATGATCCGAACCACCAAAGCAGCCGGGAACATGCGATTCCCATGTCTTGACTTTCTGTGACATCTCAAATCTCCTTTCCATTAAGAATGCGATCGTTTCACATGATGTCAAGAGGTATTGCATTGATTCCAAAAAAAGAAAATGCCGCTTGCAGTGCATGGGAGGATATGCCGCCATTGCAGTGAGGCATGATTTCTTTCCTCTCATGCGGTTGCCTTTTCCCTTGCCTGAGGTACACTCAAGGCAATCAATCACAGTCTAACCTTTGGGGGATTATCATGAAACGCAATAACGCCCTGCTGCACGGCTGCCTCCTCGCCGCCGGGCTGACGCTCCTTCCGTTCGCCGCCCACGCCACTGGCCTGAGCAGCCATTTCCTCGCGGAAAACTCATTCACCCAGTCCGTCAAGGACGGCTATCGGGACATCAAGAAAGAGGTGAAGGAAACCGTCGACGAACTCACCGGCGACGACAAGACCGATGCCCAGAAGTTTCAGGAACGCCGGGACAAGGATCTGAAAAAATACTACAAGGAAGTCCGTGATGCCCAAAAGGACTATGTGAAGGAACGGGAAAAGGCCCAGCGCGAATACCTGAAGCACCACAAGCAGCTCCCCTTTAAGGAAGACCTGCAAAAGGATCTCGAAAGCGCCCCCGCGCCCACGACCGCAAAGTAACCCAGATGCCCCGGCCTTCCGGGGCTTTTTTGCGTGGCTCTGTCATAGTATAAGGTCGCTTCATCTCCACAGTGAGGTGAAAATACAGCCTTTTTCTCCAGCTTTCCTCTCGGCGGAATACAGGGCTAGGGCATTTTCTCGGTTAATCCTTTGGAACTTCAAGGAAAAAGCATCAACCACTTTCTAGGGCACAGCCTTTTGTGTCCGCCGTCCAAGGCCCACCCAGACAAAACGGGCCGGAGCGTCTGCCCCGGCCCGTATTCTATTCGGCGAACTCCAGCTTGATGATGCTGGCCTTCCAGACAACCCTGTCCCCTTCGGGATCGCGGGTCAGGCCGGGGGTCTTCCAGCAGGTCGACACCGTGCCCCGTGGGTTGATGATGTGATCGTCGTCGAACCAATTCCCCTTGGCGATATTGGTGCTCCGGCCTTCACGGTAGGCGCCCACATTGAACCGCACGCCCAACACCGTCTTCCCGCTCCCGTTCGTGATGGAGACAAGCAGTTCACCCTCCCCGCACGCAATGCCGGGCGGCACCCGCGACGCCGCTTCCGCGGCCGGTTCCACGGTAATGGCGACAAGTTCCCGCTGGCGTTCAGCATAAACGCCGTATCCCCAGAAGGCGATGCCGACAAGCGCCCCGGCCGTCCCGACGACGGCCAAGCCTATCAGCGTGTTCCGGGGCCAAAACCAGACTAGGACACACAGCGCGGCGGCGAGGATCACCCACGGCATACTAGCGCCTCCTCTTCGCCGGGCCAAGCGCGGCGGGGGAATATGTTGACGGCACTATTCACCCGTGCCGAAGCGGTCGTCGAGCTGACGGTTGCGGTTGAAAATCCCTTCCATCATCATGGCTAGCGCCCCGTCCCCGGTCACGTTGCAGGCCGTTCCGAAACTGTCCTGCAACGCGAAGATGGCCAGCAGCAGGGCCACGCCCGCCGGATCAAAATGGAGCACGCTCGTCACGAGGCCGAGCGAAGCCATAACCGTCCCGCCGGGCACGCCGGGGGCACCCACGGCGAAAATGCCGAACAACACGATGAAGAAAGCCATCGTACCCGCGGACGGCAGCGCGCCGTACAGCATCAGGCTGATGGTCATGACGAAAAAGGTTTCGGTCAGCACGGAACCGCACAGGTGCACGGTCGCCCCCAAGGGTATCATAAACTCCGTGACGGTCTTGCTCAGGGCCGGGGAACGCCGCGCGCAGGACAGGGCCACGGGCAGCGTGGCGGCGCTGGACATGGTTCCCACTGCGGTAAGGTACGCGGGCAGGTAATAACGCAGCACCTGCCACGGGTTGCGGCCCGACAGGATGCCGCCGATGACGTACAGCACGGCGAGCCAGATGTAATGGCCGAGGATCACGATGCCGATAACCTTGAGGAATATGGGAAACTGCACGGTCAGGCGGCCTTCATAGGAAAGCTCGCAGAACGTCGCGCCCACGAAAAGCGGCAGGATGGGGATGATGACGCGGGTCACGACGCTGGTCATAATGGCTTCAAGCTCGGCCAACGCCTTGTTGATGATCTCGGCCTTGGTCCAGCTCACGGCGAGCCCAAGCAGCAGCGCCGTGACCAGCGCGCTCATGACGGACATGAGCGGCGGGATGTCCAGCACAAAGGACGGCTTCGGAAGATCGACGAGCCCGCTCACTTCCGTGGGCACGGAGAGGTGCGGGATGATGGCGTAGCCGGAAGCCGCCGAGAACGCCGCCGCGCCGACGGACGAAAGGTAGGCGATGGCCACGGCAGTCAGCAGCATCTTGCTGGCGTTCTGCCCCAAACGGGCGATGGCGGGCGTGATGAAGCCCACGATGACGAGGGGCACCGCGTAGAAAATAATCTGCCCCAAGGCATATTTGATCGACGCCACGGCATCCATGACCTGTACGTTGGCCATGCGCCCCAGAACGGCACCGATGGCCAGTGCCACCAACAGTTTGATGATCAACCCGAAATCACTTTTCTTGGCGGACATCGCCCACTCCTTCTCTCTTCGTCAAACATACCGGGAAGGGGCCCGGCCTCTTCGGGGCGGCCCGCCTTCTCATCGGGGGCCGCAGAACGCCATGCCAAAAACAGGCCGGAGGCCCTGCCGTTCCCCACGGCCCGCCTCCGTCCACCCGTCTCCGCCCCATCATACGTAACACGGCCCCCAAGGACAAGGCCGTCCAGCAAACGGCGGCGGATCGGAAGAGAACGCCTCGGCGTGTGGCGATCAGGGCGTCCGGCGACGGCCTATCGCGGCGGCGCGGCAACGCCCCTGACGCATCACTGTCGACATTCACGAAAAGACCCGATGCAAGGAACAATTTTGAATCCAATGAGATACCATCGCTGTCCCCTCTCCCCATGAGGATTGTTCTTGACAGCCTCCCTCCTCCTTGGGCATCGTAACACCAATAAACACCGTTTTGGGCACCACAGGAGGCCATGTTATGGAACTGAAAAAGCTTCTTTACGCCGTTGACTTGGAAGATGCCCCCCATCCGGCCATCGAACACGTGAAGATGGTGGCGTCCCTGACGGGCGCTTCCATTTCAATCGTGTACGTGCTCCCTTCCGAAACGGTCTATGAATCCAACTACCTTTCCGGCGAGGGCCAGCCCAACAGGATCGCCCCCACCCAAGCCCTGTTGGAAAAGATGGAACATTTTCTGAACGCCAACTTCCCGGAAGGCGTCGATGACTGCGCGTTCCTCATGGGGAAGGTTTCGGAAGAAGTCGTCAAATACGCCCACAAGAGTGACATCGACTGCATTGTCGTCGGCGCGCATGGACGGATCGGATTCCGCCAACTGTTTGCCGGCTCCGTAGCCACGGAAGTCGTGAAAAAGGCCCACTGCTCCGTATCCGTCATCCGCCCCAGATATTGACGGCGCGCGCCCTTTCCCGGCAAGCGGGGAAAAGCATTACGCGTTTCGGAACCTCCCGCCCAACGGGAGGTTTTTTCATGCGGAAAAGCGTCCCCCGGATACGTCCCGCCGCGCTTGCGAAGGCGGGTTGACCCGGACTTCCCGGCGGTGTAACAGGAAACCGTTCATGGGAAATGTTCATGGGCAACACTTTTTAAGGGTGGTACCAATGCTGTATACGCGCAACTGATTGAAGGCAAACAGAACCCACGGTGTGAGGTTCTTCTTGTCCGTTCGGACGCGGAAAGAGCATGGAGCTTTTCGCCGCCCTTCTGAGTGTGCAGCCGAGGGGAGGCCGTAAAGACGTTCCTTCTCTTTCCCCGTTCAGGATGGAGCCATCGTATGCATGGTGTATCCGCCAAAACGTTTGGGAAGGAGTAGGAGATGAGGAAAAATCTTTTTGCGACGACGCCGGGTATCATCGTTGTGGGCGCCGTCATCGGCCTGATCGCCGTATGGCTGCAAAAGCTCGGCAACCCGGCAAACATGGGGATCTGCGTAGCGTGCTTCGAGCGCGATGTGGCCGGAGGGCTTGGCCTGCACCGCGCGGCCATCGTCCAGTACCTGCGCCCTGAAATCATGGGGCTGGTGCTCGGCTCGCTGGCCGCCGCCATCGCCACGCGGGAATTCAAACCGCGCGGGGGTTCCGCACCCATCGTCCGTTTTGTCCTCGGCATGATAGCCGCCATGGGCGCATTGGTGTTCCTCGGATGCCCGTGGCGCGCGATACTCCGTCTCGCCGGCGGCGACGGAAACGCCATCCTCGGCCTTGCCGGTCTGGCCACGGGGATCTGGTTCGGGACGCTCTTTTTCAAAAAAGGCTATTCCCTTGGCCGCAGCAGCAGCCAGAGCGTCGTCTCCGGGGCGCTCTTCCCCGTCATCGTCGTCTGCCTGCTCCTTCTTTACCTCATTTTCCCGCAAATCCCGGATCAGCCGCAAAGTGGCCCCCTGTTCTATTCCGTGAAGGGCCCCGGCTCACAGCACGCCCCCTTCATCGCCTCGCTGGGGCTGGCCTTCATAATCGGCATCTTCGCGCAGCGCAGCCGTTTCTGCACGATGGGCGCGTTCCGCGACCTCTTCCTCTTCCGCTACACCCACCTGTTCCTCGGGCTGGCGGCCATGTTTGCCGCCGCATTCATTGCGAACGCCCTGACGGGCGGCCTCAAGTTCGGCTTTGAAGGCCAGCCAGTGGCCCACAGCGACTTTCTGTGGAACTATCTTGGGATGGTTACCGCCGGCCTTGCCTTCGCACTCGCCGGAGGATGCCCCGGCCGACAGCTGTTCATGGCGGGGGAAGGCGACAGCGACGCCGGCATTTTTGCCCTCGGCATGTTGGTCGGCGCGGCTATGGCCCACAATCTGGGCACGGCCAGTTCCGGTACGGGCATCGGCGTATACGGTATGCAGGCGACAATCATCGGTTTCGTCGTCTGCCTGATCATCGGCTTCGTCCATTCCAAGAAGGCGTAAAGGAGAATTGCCATGCGTACCATTGATACCCGGGGACTTTCCTGCCCCCAGCCGTTGGTCCTCTTCCATCAGGCCATGACGGAAAACGCCGATACCCCTCTGGATGTGCTGGTGGACAATGAGGCCAGCCTCGAAAACGTCACCCGCGCCGCTGAAAAAAAGGGCTGGAACGTCACCCCGAAAGATCAGGGTGAGGGCGTCTTCCGGCTGGAACTGCGCAAGTGAGGGACTTCTTTTCCCGTTTAGCCGAAGTGTTTCAAGGGAAGCCCCGGAAAGGGGCTTCCCCGCCTTCCCGCACATCCACGGAATACGGCTTTCTCGTTTTCCAGCATACGGGCGAGGTCATCCGGGCCGAACGGATACTGCGGGAAGCGGGGTTTGCCGTGGAGGTCAAAGGGCCTCCCCCCGAACTGCGTACGGGATGCGACATGATCATCGTCTTTGACCTGATGCAGGAGCCGCTTATCCGCAACGCGCTGGGAGCCGCCCGCCTTGAGCCGATCCAGTCCGTCCCCATGCGCGATACCCTGCTCGAACCCGTATCGCTGTTCCATGTGCAGGATTACGGCGACTGGTTCATGGTGCGGGCCGCGAACATGAAAATCACCGTGGAACGCGCCACGGGGAAAATCGTCAACGTGTCCGGAGGCGGATGCCCCGATGTGCCGTATCTGGCGGCGCTGCTGACGGGGCAATGCATCGGCGAGGCCGAGGAGCCGCGGGTCAAGGGGCAGACGCTGTGTTCCTATTCGCTGCAACGCGCATTTGAGGAGGCGAGGCGGCTATGGCGTGGATGATCTGCGGTACGGTGCCGGATGCGTCTTTTCCCCTGACGGGGGGGCGCTGGCGTCTGGATGGCGGCTTTCTCCATGCGGAGGGCGGGGGCATCGCCCCGCTTTCCGTACAGCGCGGGACACCCGCCCTGCTCGGAACCGCATTGCTGACGTGCGAAACGCTTGGGGTGGAGCCTCCCACGGCACTGCTCGCCGGGGACATCGGGAATGGCGACGGGAGCCGGAAGCTCTACAGCCGCCTTGCGGCCTCCCCCAGCCTGTCCGGGGTGCGGGGCATCACGTTTCATTACCTGTTCCCCGACCTTGACGGGCACAACCGCGTCCTGATGGCTCTGGAAGAAACGGACCCGAAGCCCGTGCTCGTTGCCGATGCCGGTTTCATGTATGTCGCCAAGATGAGCGGCTACGCCGACGCCTACGATCTGTTCACCCCCGATGCCGGGGAACTGGCCTTCCTTGCCGATGAAAAGGCGCCGCACCCTTTTTACACCAGAGGTTTTCTGCTGGCCGCGGATGAGGATATCCCAAGCCTCGTCGAACGTGCCTATCAGCACGGAAACGCCGCGCGCTTTTTGCTCATCAAAGGGAAGGTTGATCATCTGGTGGAAGGCGGACGGTTCCTCGGTGACGTATCCGAACCGCAGGTTGCCGCTCTGGAGCCCATCGGAGGCACGGGCGATCTTGTCACCGGCCTTGTGACGGGCCTGCTCGCCAGCGGCATGGAGATGTCCCAAGCCTGCCTGACCGCAGCGCGGGCCAGCCGGATTACCGGGTTGCTTGCGAACCCAACCCCCGCGACGCAGATCGCGGAACTGCTGCCCTTCCTCCCCGAAGCGTTGCGCCGTGCCTTGGAAGGGGCCTCCCCCTGTGCGCCTCTAGGGTATAAAACGGTTTTAGACAAAGGCCGCCCCTAGGAATTCTGCCTGCGTAGGTGGGGGTAGGAAGGCTGTGTTATGGAAAGGCTCTGTTATAGTATGTGGTTGTTTCATCTCCACAGTGCGATGAAAAATAGAAATTTTTTTCTAGTTTTCCCCTTGGCGGGATCCACGGCTAAGGCATTTTTCCGGTTATCCCTTTGAGGTTTCAAGGAAAAAAGCATCAGCCATTTTCTATAACACAGCCTATGGAAAAGGGTTGATGCTTTATTTTTTCGGCTGTGTCATAGGAAACGGTTAGTACTTTATTTCTTGAAATTCCAAAGGAATACCAAATAAAATGCCCCAATCATGGAGCCCATCAGCGGGAAAATCGGAGAAAAGGCTATATTTTCAACATAATGTGAAATAAAACAGCCATATACTATGACAGAGCCATTTTTAAAATTCCAAAGGGATAACCAATAAAACGCCTCAGCTATGAAACCCGTAAACGAAAAATAAGAGAAAAAGACTGTCTTCAAGATACGGTGGAGATAATAACCTCTCTATGGCAATGCGTTACGGCCCCCCCCGGTGGATTCCCTTCTGCCGCGGCTTCTGACGGCACGCCTCAACCCTGAACACTTTTCCTCGCCCCTTCCTTATAGATGGAAGCCTTCTTGGTGCTGACGTAAAACGTCATCACGTGCCCAAAGAGAGACACTACTCCGTAAAGTACGGGAAAAGGCCCTCAGCCTGCATTCCCGGCGGCCTGTTTCATGGCTCGTTTCATAGCGTAGAGCATGACATCCGCCCGCTTGACAATCTCCGAAAGGCCGTGATCCGTTTCCGGATTGAAAAAGGCATGCCCCCAAGCGGCACTCATATGTATCTCATTTCCCTCATTGTAACGCTCAATGCACTGTTCCAAATTTTGCTGGCACTTTTTCACGTCGGAGAGCGAAACGTCGTGCAAGGCGGCGATAAACTCGTCCCCGCCGTACCGATACAATTTGGCGGTGGGCGGCATGGTTTCCCGCAGGATCGAGGCGAAATCCTTGAGGAGCCGATCACCGGCAAGATGCCCCCATGTGTCGTTGACCCGCTTCATGCCGTTAAGGTCAAACAGGATGAGGCACAGGGAACGCACCGAGTCGAAATCGTGGGCCATCCTCACGCAGCTTGTCTCGTAGGCGTTGCGGTTGCCGAGTTCGGTCAGGCTGTCCGTAAAGGCCATCTGGTGCGTCCGCTGGATATAGTCAAAGGCATCCTTCCCGTACCGGAACGGAAACACTTCGTCCGAATCCACAAACTCATAGGGATGGGACAGGTGCATATGCACGACCTTGAGGCGGCCGCCAACCAACCGATAAAAGAAGGACACCCGCTGCAGGGTACGTATGAACAGGCCGGTTTCCTCGTCGGAAGTAACCGTGTAGCAGCCGAAGATGAGGCAGGATTGCTCGTCCTCATAGGCGACCTGATAAGTTTCCTGCTCCATCGTGAAGGTGACGAGCCGCTCGATCTGCAGAAGTTCCTTGAGCTTGTCCACACCGGTGGTGTACTGGGCGCGGGAAGGCCCGATCCATGTGACCCCCTCGGCCATCTGCGCATAGACGAAATCCTCATCGCGCCGATAATGCCGATACATGATCTCGTGAGTCAACTCAATGCCGCGCCGACCCAGCGGGCCAATCCGTTCTTCATTCTCGATGCGAAACACGCTGCTCATCATTTACCCCACTCTCCCGCAGTACAGAACCCCACTCCCACAAAGAGCGTCTCCTAGCATTAGGTGGAAACACAAGGCCCCGGACATGTCAACAGCCCCGCCGAATTCTCCAAAACATGCGGAAATGGGCAGGCATCCTGAAGCTGGAACTAACGGGGCGGGCCGTCCTACCGCAAATCAGGCGCCGTCCGGTGCAGCCTGAACAGGATGAAAAACGCGGCGACCTGAACGAGCTGGATACAGAGGTAACAGGCAAACCAGCCGAAGCCCGAATAGAGCGCCCCGGGAATGTAGGAGCCGAGAAGCCCACCGAAATAATAACAGGCAAGAAAAAGCCCGTTGACCATGCCGCGGTCGCCATGGCCGGAGAGCGTAGCCTGATGGTTGATGAGGCCAGGGCAAATGGAATGGACGACGAACTCCCCAAAGGCTATAAGCCATAGCCCACCGAAAAGGGCCCAAAGGGACGGCACCGCAAGCGTGAGGCAGGAGGCGACATACACGACGGAGGCGAAAAGGATGAGCCTTGTTGGTGTCTTAAACAGGCGCATGAGCGGCGCAAGGGACAACGAAGCGACAAGGCCGACGGAATACCCGAAATACATAAGCCCGATGAGCCCTTCGGAGTGGCCCTGCCCAAGCTCCGCCATACGGAAGGGGATAAGGTTGCCGATGGCGGCGAAGACGAAGATGCCGCAGGCTTCAGCGAAAAAGAGGCTGGGGACTCCTCTGCCCTTGAAAACGGCGAGGTATTCACGGGGGCTGTGAAGGCGTGCTTTGGTGTTGCGCATTTCCGGGATGCTGCGGATGAAGAGGAGGATAAGGAAAAAGAAAAAGCAGATGAAGGCGAGAGTGGCACGCCACCCAAACATCTGCGCAGCCCAGCCCCCGATGATCCGGCCGCACAGCGAACCGACAAGATTGGAAGTCACATATCCCGCAAGCGCACGGTTGAGATCCAGATGGCGGAACATGACCGCAATGCTGGACATAACGGCTGTGAGCACCACCGGAACCAGCAATGCCTGGAAAGTGCGGATGCCGAGAAGGACAAGGAAGGACGGGGCAAACCATACCCCCATGCCGCTTATGCCGAGCAGGAGGGAAGCGCCCAGAATGGCGCGCCGTACACCGATACGGCTGAGCAGCATGCCCACGCACAAGGGCGAGATGGCGAGCGACAGCATGAATACGCTGACGAGCAGCCCTGTGGAGCCTTTATCCACACCAAAGTCCCGGCTCACCGAGTTGAACATGGGCTGCGGAGCGTACATCAGCGTATAGACGCAAATCGAAATCAACAGAAGCCCGGCATAGGTTCTCAAGATCGCATTCTGATGAGTGCGAGGATGATCCGACATAATCCCCTCCCAGTCTTTTTCAGCTGAAATTCTCGGAACATGCCCTCTTCGCAGGCATCAAACAGGAAAAAAGGCCCGCATCAGGTAAAAAGACGAACAGCCCGGAGCCTCCCGCCCGCATGCGGGCTAGCCCCCATGAAAACCGGCTTCATGGAAAACGCTTTTCACGCTCTAATACAAATCCGTTTCTGTCAATGGAATCTCCGCCGCAATTTCACAGGGCAGGCCATGAGGGAATATTTCTGCCCTCCACTTCCGCCTGAAAAGGGCATGACTACGCCTTGAGGGATGTACGCAATTCCGGTGCCCGCACGAGCCCCATCGCAATACCGACGGGCCAGTACTGATTAGGCTGTGTCCTTATTTTACATATAACTATTTTAAACTATTAAAAATAATACTTTACCCCCTTGAAATAGCCAAATAATTTCAAAAGATTATATCTAATTGACGACACGACCTAGGACAACGGACCAAATAATCCAGAATAAGGCATCACTCCGTACCTCTACAACATAGGGGAATACCAAGAGGCGAACGCTCTTCTTTCTGTGCTTCACTCCGTATTTCCACAAAATGGAGCTTGCCCCAAACCGTACCGAATACCGTCTATACTGGCATTTGAAAGGGCTGAGCTGAAAATGGAGAAATAGACAACATAATACGATGAAATTCCAAAGAATTCACGCCCTTCTGCGGTATGAAAATGCTCAAGCCCATCCTCAGCATGCTCTCCCTATATCTTCGTGTATTCCGAATTCCAAAGGAAGAGGTTTCCTATTTTTATAGTAGGGAATAATGCCTGCCTCGCACGTAAAAAATCCGTCTCATGACCGGCAAAGGAACGACGCAGGAAAGACCGCTGTATACGTCTAACTGCAAGCTGTCCCAGTCCCCCAGCGTATCGGGCTTCGGGGATAAAAACGGAAAAACCGTTTCTTTCCAATAAAAAAGGCTCTACCATAGAATGTGGCTGTTTCATCTCACAGTATAGGGAAAATACAGCCGTTTCCTCCTGTTTTTTCATTGGCTGGCTCCATAACTGAGGCATTCTGCTGGTTATTGGAGCTTCAAGCAGTAAAGTATCAACCATTTCCTATAAACAATCACAAAAAAATCCAGATTGATGAACGAAGCCGGGCTTTGTTTTGTTCGATGCAGGATTGCAGATCTTCAATAACGTAAAGCCCCACAAAGCTCTTTGGGCTTTATAGGGGCTTCCTGAGATTCTTTTGGGCGGAAACATATGGGAAGGCGACGAATGACGCCAAGCGAAAGATGCCTCACTCAGGTGGGCTGCTTTTCAGTATTTTTACCGCCTACACGGCGGATAACGATAAAACGCGGCTGGTATTTATCCCGAACATCTTCTAAGCCGCCTACACGGCGGATAACATCCTCTCTACGCTCTGGGCGCTTCTACGCAACTTCTAAGCCGCCTACACGGCGGATAACTTATCCGCGACCTTGGCAAGTGCGATGTTGACCTTCTAAGCCGCCTACACGGCGGATAACCTAGAATCTCTCGAAAAGTTTTCCCTGCTTTTCAACAGGTTACCCTTAACAAGGCTTCAGAAACTTCATTTTTACCCTCTCTTTCTAACTACCTTATTCTTAATCCCTTTTCTAGACAACTCTTTTATAAAGCCAAAGGAAGCCCCTCATTACTGTCGGGCTTTCTTTTTTCTGGAAGAGAATATGCAAAGACCAATCCCCCCATCATCCCCTATCTACACAAAGTAATCCAGGCACCCGCTGTATTCTGGCCATGTTCATGATCACCGTGGTACTAATCCCCCCTCAAGCCGGAACCTTTTGCCAAGATTGGCGAATTTGGCAAGCAGATTGAGAAAATCAACCGCTGGTTTGAACGGTGTAATGATAATGCCAAGCGCAGGCTGTCTGCCGGCGCCAAACGAGACCCTGCCGGAAGGTTTCGTATCCTCGCCGAACATGTCGGTTCAGCACTCGCCAAAATCGATGAAGACGCGAAATGGGAAAAATGGGCCGCCGGAATGTGGGCGGGCCTCACTTATCCTAGGTCGTGTCGGTAATTAAATATAATCTATTGAAACAGTTGATTATTTTCAAATTTTAATAAATATTTTAAATAATTTCAAATAATTATATAAATAACAACACAACCCTATGGAATACCCGGAACACCTGCCCTGCCTACTTCCGGGGCCTTTACTGGCATAACCTACTCAAGCACTGACCACGCTGTACAATGCGCTCGAAAAGGTTGAGCAGCAAATAGAGGAAATCGGAACAAACATTTATCTGAAGGCAACATAATGGGCTCT
Source organism: Bilophila sp. (assembly GCF_057864385.1). Lineage (NCBI taxonomy): Bacteria > Pseudomonadati > Thermodesulfobacteriota > Desulfovibrionia > Desulfovibrionales > Desulfovibrionaceae > Bilophila > Bilophila sp. The sequence goes on from NZ_DBMAFI010000007.1 coordinate 103,792, forward strand.
CTCAACAAAAACACTATGTTTGAACAACTTTCCCAAGAGTTTCCCCCTATTTTTTGCACGGCAACAGTTCCCCAGCTTCTTCAGGGGATCTATAAATACCAAACGCTATACAACATGAAATCTGAGAGAGATGGGCCTCCTTCCACAAAAATTGGAAAGAAGATTTGTTATGAACGGGAGTCCGTTCTCCAATAGCTTAAAGAGAATTCAGGTGAAAATTGATTTACGCGCTACTGTTGCTTCCCATTCATTACTTTTAAATGTGGGGTAATGATGGAGCAAAAAAAGAAAAGAAGAAAGTTAATCCTATACTTTAGGCTAACCTTCTTCTTTTTTATTCAATAATGGCGGAAACGTATAGGAGTCGAACCTACCAACGGCCTTTCGACCGTCCACCAGTTTTGAAGACTGGGCGCCACACCGGTGACGAAACGTTTCCCTAACTTGTGCTTACTTTTGGGAAAGTATCACATCCTTCCTTTTCGTCAATAGCGTCTTTTTCATTGTAATATCAATAAGTTAATAACTCATGACACGAAAAGGCGTGAAGGGGCCGCCATATGCCGCCTGAAAAGTGACGAAACACGCCCAAAGGGAGCCTATTCTGGCGACAGAGCAACTGCACAGTATCTTTTTTCAAAAAGCTCAATAATTCATGTGGAAAGCAGTTGTTATTCCGGTTTGACTCCCCAGCATATGGCCCTCCTCCGCTTCGTTTCGACCGAGGCTGTGATGCCCCAAGCCTCAAGGCATCGCAGCTCTTTTCAGATAAGCCTACTGCGCGGGGTTAGCTCCATCACTGCTCTCCCTCCCCCAATTGGCATCTATGCCAAACACTTTTTCCTATTCATTACATTTTTTATAACGAAATACCGCATATATTTTTATACAAAATGACAATAAGCTAATCAATATATTTAAAAGACAATAATATTATTTGAGGGTGTTGATAAACTAATGACTTCGCGACATTTATGTGCGATAAGATTACATGAACGAAAAACCGCCATGCCCTAAATGTCAATCAATAGAAGTCGTC